>CBDVCJ010000038.1:0-19794 GCA_965372445.1 uncultured Thermoplasmata archaeon
GCAACCGGCACATTATCATTGCTCGGAAAATACTCGATATTGGCGGTATTTTCTTTATTCATATCTTTATTGATCTGAAAGTTATCTAAATAATCCGAGCTGGAAAAGTCAGTTACATTCGCAGCGAAGCTCAAAGTGTTGCCTTCGATATCTGTAGCAGTAACTTCATAATTGAACCAAACTTCCTCAGTAACAACCTGGTCTCCGATCGAAGATAGTGCCGGGTCATCATTGACCGAAGAAACGATCACATTGATATCGTGTGTTGCAAACCTGATCTTGTCCGTTGCATTCAGGGTAACCGTAGAGCTGCCGTATTGGTCTGGTTTCAATGCAAATTCGACCACCCAGTTCGGCGAGGGTACGGTACCTTTATTGGTCAGTGTAGCAGTTAAAAGCCCGTCGTCGTAGATCGTGCCCCATTCAGAGCCCGTCCAGATAGTATGACTCAAGGTATGCTGGCCATCCTGATCGCCGAAGATCGTTGCTATCGCGATTTCGTCCGGGTCCTGGTCCTCTTCCATTTTCCATTGGTCCGGGGCAGTGCCTTTCACCACAACCGGCGAATTTTCATATTCAACACTGAGCTTTGGGCGCATGTCCGGCGTACCATATTCCGCAGAATAAAAAGTTTTAAAGCTGCCGGTACCAGTTACCTCATCAGTGTATTTTATCATTAATCCATAGTTGTCAACTGTACCCTCATGCCATTTGCTGACCAGGTCAGTGATCTCAAAGCTATGCCAGCTGTTCGAAGCGCCAACATCAGTTTGATTCTCGGCGATGGGATGAAAATAGCCGCCTGCGGATGTCCAGGGTGACGAGCCGTCACGATTGTTCCAAGTTGCACCGTCTGAGGTGACATCCGCCGTGGTGCCGGTGCCCTCGGTCCAGGCCTCTTTCATTCTGTAGATCGAAAATGGTATAGAGCTACCATCGGTGCCGGTCTTACCCCAGAAAAATAATTTCAAGGTTGCTTTTTGGATAGTCATATCAGGTGGTGGAAGTGGCGAAAGATCGAACTGTAATAGCCCCCGATAATCACGGGTTTCACCGCCGACACCAAAATAGGTTTCATTGCCAAAATTACGGTCTACCCATGCACCATTTTCTTTAGCGATAAATGTATCCGTACCTTTTTTCCAATCGGGCTGCAGATCGAAAGTATCGGTAAATCGGGATGATGATCGCGATGAATAAGTTACGGTCTCGATACTTTCATCCTGGGTTTCCATAGTTCTATCCTCTGCAATAGGTGTACTGATCAAAGGCAAAAATCCGGTTAATAGCATTAGAATAACTACTGCGGTTAACCCTTTACTTATCATAAATATTGGCTGTTGGCTAAGTTTCATGTTTGGGTCCCCCAACTATAATATTATTTTCAACTCCTAATTTTATTTATCGTTGATGAATTTAAACTAATAATCTAGATTATCGGAATATTTTATTAACTATAAAGCTTTCGAATCTATTTTTTTATGTTGGCGACGCCTTAAGATACCCCACATGACAAGTATTAGATCGATCACAATAAACACACCCACCGCGACCCAAAGATACAGCGTTGAAAAACCGGTATCTGCCTCCTTATCTTTTTTGGCATGTCGATCTTTATCATCCGGATAATAATCCGGGTTATTACCGTTTATATCGTCCCCAAAACCATCCTTATCCTTGTCCAGGTGTTGGGTCGGATCGGTTGGGAACGCATCTTTATTATCGCCATAGCTGTCCCCGTCGGAATCCATCCATTCTTTTGGATTGACCGGGAACGCGTCATTATAATCGCCCACGCCATCACCATCGATATCTTTCCATTCACTCGGGTCATCCGGAAATTCATCTTTCTCGTCAGGCCAACCGTCACCATCACTATCTCGCACCGAATTATCAACCGTGACCACGATCGAGTTTAATTCGGAATAGATGGTGCCGTCAAAAGCCCTGGCGCTGATGGTGACCTCGGTCCCGTCACTATATTTTTCGGTATTCCAATCAAAATACCAATAGCCTCTCCCACGGGCCTGCTGCCATGCGTCATTATCAAACCTGATCTCGATCTTCTCTAAGGTGTGGTCAATATCCGTTGCGGTGCCAACGATCCTAATCAACCCGGAAATCACTGCATCATCATTAGGCGATAAAATTGTAACTGCAATAGGGTCATAAGCTGATGAGATATAGATCGAAAACGATTCCAGCGCGAAATTTAATTCGTCATCCTTGACCTTCAAAATGATATCGGCCATGCCATGATAATTTGTGCGGGGATAGATATCTAATCGGTCCTTCGCATCGATAATTACATCAATGTAGCCGGTATTGCTGTTCGAGACCAATTCAAATGTAAGGTTGGCAATGATATCGTCATAATCATAGACCATGTCAGTAAGGTTTAACCAATTCTCAACGATCGTATCTTCGGCAATATACAGATCCGGTATATTCTCCCACCTGGGCGCGAGCCATTCACTCTCCTCGCCTTCAGGCACGATCTTCACCAATATATCCTGTAAAAGCTCGATATCATGTTTGCTCGCCTCTTGAATCGGGTTGTCATCACAAAATATCCTGAGCGGTATATATTCGATCTTTTCTATCTCTGAAATTGCCAATACACTCAATATATTGTTTTGCTCAGGGGCGTCTATCGAAACCGATAGTTTATCAATATATGCTGGCTCCAAATAATATGCAAAATACAACGTTTCGGAATCGATATCTGTGAAATACTCTCGTTCACCGTCCAAGATGATCTCTTTACCCGTGCTATTTCCTATCAATTCAATATCCTTGATCTTGGCACCCATCTCGGGTGGGTCATTTACCGGGTACACGGTCACATTGAAAATATTGGATTTTGTCATTACCCCTTCAGTATCAGACGCGGCGACAACTACCTGACTTACTCCATTCCAATTATTGTTCGGGGTGCGTGTTGCATTCACACTTAGATATTTAGACATGTGTATTCGTACCTTTACATAATTCGAATTTGTATAGCTCACAACACTGTAAAATAATTGCTCTGGGTCGGTGTAATCATCACTAAAATAATTAGTTAGATCTAGTAATTTCAATTCTGTGGTGTCTTCATCCAATGAAACGTCAGGGACGTTAATATAGTCCGGCGCGCCATTATATTCCAGAAACAGGTCTGAAACCTTAACCTTACCTGGCGTTTCGGAAAAGATCTGGATATAAACCCGGTGATCACCCACGCCGGTTTGGGGTATTAGGTCGGTTATCTCCATTGCCAGATTATCCTGACCATTCTTCCTAATAGTTGCAGTCCAACCATAAGTAATATCTATTGCACTATACTTAATTCGTCCCCTGGTGGTCGAGCTGGTTTTTAACGGCACATCAATGAACTCATTTCCATAATTATCCTCAAATTCTGTGGTCGCCGTCGCTAAATAATTATTGATCGCGGCTGTAAAATCATTGGTACGTTCTGTGAAATCCAATACCCCCGGCTCTTCGTAGATCTTCGTGTTGCCGATCTCAACGGTAATGCCCATCGGATATGAAATACTGACGTTGTACCAACAGATCTCGTCCGAGCCATATCCCACCGCCGCTACATCTTTGACGCCGTCATGATTAATATCCTCAATGAATACACCGCGGGCTTGGTCATTACTTGTATCGACAATATATTCATTCCAGCTGGTTGCATTAACAGGGTCGTCCGGCTCTTCATACCAATACACGCGGTCATAATATTCCGATGCGGTCACTATATCAGCGTAACCGTCATTCCCAACATCTTCCACCCAAACACTATTTGCCCATAGGTAGTATTGATTGTCAATCCAGTGCACTGGCCAAGCCGCCGACATATTATCCGGTTGTTCACACCAGAACACGCCACCATAATACCATGTAACAGCCACCACATCTAAGTGTGAATCATCGTCAATATCGAATACCATAATGTCATATATCTGGCGGATATTGCTGTTGATCGTATGTTTTATCCAGGGCGTGATCGTGGGATTGTTAGAGGGCGCTTCATACCAGTATATCCCCGTAGAGGTCGTACTAAAGGATCCACAACCGACCACAACGTCGAGGTCGCCGTCTTCGTCAATATCACCGACATCGACTCCCATTGGGTAATATAATAAGTTAATATCAATATAGAATTTGGTCCATGAGGTACCGTCACCGTCACCCATCCCTGCGTCGTTATTTCGATACCAAAGCACATCGTGCATATTTCTATCAGTCGCGACGAGATCATTATCACCGTCGGCATCAAGATCGGCAATGCAAACCCCCCAGGGGGCCGAGAGGCTGGTATCGATCGTATATTTGGTCCATTCCGAGGCATTGGTAACATTGATCCCGGGATGTTCGTACCAGACGAACATTCGAAGTGTGCTGCCGTCATAGGCCGAGGCTGCGACATCGTCAAAGCCGTCGCCGTTAATATCACCGATATATAGCTCCAAAGCACCTGCAAGTTCACGATCGATCAGATGCAAGTTCCAAGTGCCATTCCCTGGATCGTCAGGGGCTTCCCACCACCCGACATCGCCCGAGATCGTGCCTGTGACGATGATGTCATTATTACCATCATAATCGATATCCGCGACGAAAATACCGTGCGGGCCTCCCATAGTAGCTTCTTCAACATAATTAGTTATAAATATCGGAGATTTTAAACCATCATTGGCATACCATTTAATTTCTTTTGAGTTATGACCTGCACCTAAAATATCATTGGTCTTATTTATATCATTATCAATATCACCAACAGCCAACCCTCTAACCTCATTTAAATTACCATCGACATATTGCTGGGGCCAGTTACTCCAGCTCCCAGCCTCAACTTTCGGGTTTTCATAATAGAATATATCGTGATAATATTCACTGTTAGTAATTATATCAATATCTGTATCATTATTGATCCTTGCCAGTCTCAAATCTTTTGATTGGTACGGGTACGAGATAATGTATTGTGTCCATTGTGTAACATTTACTATCAAGGTATTGGGCGCAGGAAACCAATATAGCCCGCTATAAAACGCCGTCGCAACGACGTCGTTGTCTCCATCCGCATCAATATCTGCGACCGCGACACAATTAGGTCGATAAACATAACTGATATTGAATCTCACCCACTCTTCGGCAGAACCCGGCGTACCGTCATTTCGGAACCATGCCACGTAATAATCGCGATACAAGGTCGCAGCAATATCCATTCGAGATGTATTTGTGTAATCAATATTGGCAACGTAAATATCATTTACAGCTTGGCCCGTGAACACGGTATGGTTCGCCCATTGCGTCCCATTGCCCACAAGATTCTCGAACCAAAAAATCCCGCCATTCCAATAATCATCAGAACATACCACGGTATCGTTGTCACCATCATCATCAATATCCTCAACGAAAACTCGTAATGGATACCTAAGTGAATTTGTCTGATAGTCAATTCTATTTTTTGACCAAAGAGTGCCGTTACCGGGCAAGTTATCATCAGTTGAATTATGGTTTTCATACCAGTATACCCCGGAATTCAAATTTCTGGCAGTTGCTACGACATCATGATCTCCATCGTCATCGATATCTGCAACGAAAACATCCCATGCATTTGGCAAACTCGTGTCTATATCGAAACTTACCCACTGGTCAGTTTCGGGCGTGCCGTCATTTTTGTACCAGACTAATTTTCCTTTTCTATCTGAAGTTACAACTGTATCGTTCCAACCATCCCCATTGAAATCACCGATATCGATATAATTTGCATCTTCCATTCCGGGATCGCCTTCAAAATTCGTCTCCTTAAATTCAGGCTCGCTCATCCTACCGGTAAGATTGATCTCGGCAGTATTAACTTCAGCACCCATCGGCATTTTTATTTTAGCTGCATAACTGTTAGTGCCTGGCGTATTAAAGGTCAAGGTCTTTTTTTCGGTGTTGTCAGAGAACAATGACTGACTGCCCATTTTGCTATAACCGGTACCTTTGAACTCCCAGTCAATATCGCCGTCAAGCCCGACATCCACGCTGGGGTTAAGCGGATAATTACCGTTATTTTCAAGAACTGTAATGTTAAACGCCGCATCCAATACCGACCCATGGCCTAATGGTATGTCAAAATAGGTAGTTGTATCAATAAAAGACGTTCCATTTCCGGCCAAGGTCAAGATCCGTTCGTCTTCTTCACCTGGATTGCTAAAGCCGGATTGGGTCTCGCTGCCAACTTTCAAAAATGGTAGGTTAACAAATAAACTAGTGAAAAGTAAAGTGATCACGACTAATGTTGAAAGTGTATAGTTTTTCAAGAATATCGCCCACCGTAAATATGTATGTTATATATATTAAACTATTATATTTTAACTAAATAATAATATCAATGCTTGGTTTTAAGTTTTTCGGGGTTATTTGTCGATGTCAATTATTATGTCAATCTCCCTATAACCCGCAAAAACTCGCACTCAACCTTAATAAATTGTCAATTACTTGATGAATTAGAGTATTTTTAACTGTTTTCGGTTTCAAATTCATTCAAACATTTTTTCTCAAACTCGCCAGATTCGACCTCCGCCGCAAACTCGCCAAGTTTGACGAACTGTAAATGGAAAAAATACAGTAAACCGCCGATAAATATCAAAATTATCGCCGGTATTATAGCTACAGTGAAAATGTTGGTCACGCCGAGAAAGGCGTCGTCCCAAATCGACTCCTCAGGAACGGTAATTGTGAATAGGTATAAAAAAACATACATGAAGAGCAAAATCACGCCTAATATTATGAACCCTTTCCCTAAAGTACCGAAATCCAGATAATTTTCATCTTCTTTTTTCGGTTTTATTGCCCGTTTTTTTAAACTCTTTTTATGCTTATTCATACAACCTCACACCCATTCACTATTTATTACGCAATTTTTTGGAATACCATTTTGTTATTGAATTTTCTTTTCATAACTTCAAGTACAGTTATTAAAATCAAAATTATCAAGATCAAGAATAGGTCCAGATTATAAATCCAAATATATATCCAGTATTCACTTCTTTCACTCCAATAGCCACTCGAGTACTCTGTCTCATAATTAACCTTCACTGCCCAGCTATTACCATTATCAGCAATTGTCCTTACCAATGCTTCTTGATCGCCACACTCTTTAGCCACAATATAAAACTCAATATTTCCAACCCAAATTTCCTGTTCATCAATTGGTACCGTATATGAAAACTGTATAAATCCAGAATCGCTTGCTGTGGATGATTCTGTTACACCTGAAGGCGTTATTAATTGTATTTGAAACGTATCCGGTTGGTTTGTATATAATATATCCTCAGGCTCTTCATCAGTCCAGTTCAATCTAAAAACAACACTAACTAACCTACCTGATGTTAGTTCTATAACGGTTTTGGTCTCTGAATTCTCTTGAGTGTAACCTGTAATAACCTCTTCCCACGAAATCGAATCACTGGTATCGACGTAATTGCCTTTTTCTGAGATACTCAGATCATGTACAACTGCATTTTCCGGTACAACTTCATTATCAGATTGATAATTTAACAACGGGCTGAAGTAAAGAAACACCAGAAGAACAGCCAAAATAAAGATCGCCAGGTATTTAAAATCAAATTTTAATTCTGCCTTTAGGTTTTGCGGTAGAGGTTGGGCTCTTTCTTTGACTTTTAAAAAATAGATCAACATCATAAAAATAGTGATCAAAACCAGAAAAACCCCGGAATAAAATGCAAGTGTCAAATCCAGCTCGAGCATTTCTTCACGACTAATGAACTTTAGATCCGAAGACAAGAAAATAAACCAAAAAACGATATTGATAACTACCATAGCAACCCCTGATAAAACAGATTCTTTATTGGAATATTTCAGTAACAACTTCGAAAACGCAAAAAAAGTAAAAAATATAAAAACCAACCCAACCGTAATGGCCCCTATCATTGTAAATTCTGTAATTCTGCCAAAATCCATACGCGCCATTGTATAGTTAATCAAATACGCGTCAATGATAGCGCCACAAACGGTAATAATAATTGCCAAATTAAAAATTGTTAATAACGGAAAATCAAACGAATAATTGTACTTTTTTCTGATGGTAATGATGACGAAATGAAGCGATAATATACAAATTAAATTAATCGGCAAGTTAACAATAATGAGTCTTCCGATATTAATAAAGCTGCACCTAACGTCAAAATTTAAATTGAAATAGATAGGGATCATGTCAGCTACGACATTATTACTAAACACTACCACCCAAAAAACTGACAATAAAACTGAGAAAATACTTACACGTAAAATCCGCTTTAGTAATAAACCCCCATGTTTCATCACTAATTATATGTTGACAGAAGGGTATAAATCTTTTTGTTTCCGCTTAAAAGTTTCAAGCTGGTATAGTTAGGTAGCCACAAATAATTATACCAATTATCATCATAATAATAACGAACCAAACCGCCGCCACCCTGCCCTTTGAATAGACCGCTCTTCGAGATGGTTCTGATGCAGGTTCATCCTCGTCCACAACTTGTATGAAATATTTATTGCAGTTCCTACAGTACCATTTGTCATTTTTTCTGAGGGTAAGTTCTAATTCACTGTCACAGAATGGGCAGTACTCCATTTCTTTTTACCTCCAAATGTTATGGCTATTCACTCAATTTAGGATGATAATATCGCAAACCGGGAGCCGGGATTCGACCGCCCCCCACCCCAATTTTTAACGCGAAAGCACGAAAACACGAAAGAATTTTTTCCATTAACTAAATTTCGTGTTCTTCGTGTTAAATTATGGGGGGCGGGGCGGCCGATTCCCTATTCTCTATTCCAGATAGTAACCATTAAATTACCAAATTCGTGAAATGTTCAATATTACTAACTTATCGTACCTTCAACTTTACAATGCGGGCAGCGTATCGTCACAGGTCGCTCCGCTGTAGAGATCTTGAAATCATTCCCACATTTTGGACATTGAAACACATTACTTTTATCAATAGGTGCTTGCGGCTCGTCAATTATAATCGCCTCTTTATAAGCTTCCTCAACTTCTGATGATCCTCGTGAGATTTTATCTCGAACTTGTTGTTTTAACGGAAACAGAGCTATGATCGCGCTGAAGCCTGTTAAAATAAACACTATAACCACCAAGAACCAACCTGAGGGTCCCCAGGACAATTTGGAATCTCCATATGTTTCTTCACCTGCGAAGTGTTCAGCATAGCTAGGGTTGTCCATTTCGATATCAATGGTCTCATCAATTTCTTCAATTTCGACAGTGATATCTTTATTATCTTCATCAAACGCCATTGGCAGTCCCACCGCGAATCCAACAGCCGTAAATACTGCTAATATAAATGTGATGATCAATGTTACTGCCAAAACATTAAATATTTTCCTACTAAAATATGCGCCGATCACCAATATTAATGAAATTGCAGTTAAAATAGAAATCGCAAGCATTAGATAGAAAATTGTTTTAAACAATCCTGCAACATTATGAAACCCAACTTCATCATCTTCAAATTCTTCATAATCGATTGCCACTTCATCAAATGTACTATCGGATGGAGTGATAGATCCATATTCTACTTGAATCTCATTAATTTTAAACTCGGATGTGCTAATATATTCAACATCTCCAAAATTGCTTTCAGATTTCAGGCTCCACCAGGCACCCCAAAATAACATTATAGATAAATATAATGTGATCAGTAATAGTACTCCAATAACGGCAACTCTAGTACTTTTGGCAGCCACTCCCATGCTCCCCCTGGTTAATCTTTGGTTTCAATAATAGATTAATAGTATTTTAGGTTTTATGTTTGTTAAATTGTGGGATTAGTTATCTTTTTGCCAAGTCTGTGGTACCTGGGTTGATAGCCAGGTATTGTAGAATTTGTTATCTTATTGTCATTTATGTAGTACCTGTCATTTTTTTATCTAGCGTTGTGGGGCCTGTCGGTAACTTGTTGGGATTGGATTTTTTCGTACGGCGAACGGCGTATGGCGAGTGGCGTTTGTTGACAATCGCCCTACGAAAAATAAATCCAACAAGCCAACAAAATGGCAACCAAGTCCCACATACTAATGTGTTAACAAAAAGATCCAACAATTATCCTATCAACTTAACGCTGCTGATACCCTGCTCGTCTTCCACAACATTGATAATGTTACCAATATACTCTTTAACCTCTTCAATATGCGTTATCAACAAAATCTGCTGGAACTTGTTCAACAGTTCATTCAGCGCCATCATCAAATTACGTTTACGGCTGAGGTCCTGTGAACCGAAGATCTCGTCAAGAATAATGAAATTCAGCCCCGAGGTACCAGACCGTTCAGCGATGACCTGCGAGATCGCCAACCTCAGACACAAGTTCGCCAGATCTTCCTCGCCCCCCGAGAACCTGCCGAGCTCGTATTTCGCACCTTCGTCGTAAATATAGATATTATAATCTTCGTCGATCTCCAGCTCGTTATATTTGCCGTCAGTTAATTTTCTGAACAATTCAGACGCGTATTCTGATAGCATAGGGCTTATCCTTGAGATCAGATGGGTTTTAAAACTGTCCATGACCTCGTCGAGTTTGTTCAAATATTGTATCTCCTCTTCTTTATCTTGAACCTGTTCTTCGAGCTTATTCAACTCCTCCAGCCGGGTGTTAATACTGACCATTTTTTCGTCCAATTTATCGATATTGTGTTGGATATCTTTCAGTTCCAAATTCGTGGCGTTGAACGCACCCACCTTCAATTCATATTCTTCTTTGATATTCTTATATTTACTTTCATCGAAATCGATCTTGTTAAGATCATTATTGAGTCTATCACAGACCTTTTCCGTATCCTTAAAATTATTAACCAATTCCCTAATATAGCTCTTGACCTCAGCGATCTTATTTACTTGTGCCTCCAGTTGCAAGATTTCTTCATGTACCTTCTCTAATTTCTTATATTTACTTTCAGTATCTATAAATTCCTGCTCGCTAAATTCTACCCCCTCGAGTTTCTTAAACGCTTTATCTATCTCCTTTAATTTTGCTTCAATAACCTTCAATTCATCTCGATTCGAGTTAATTGCACTTTTAAGCTCGGCAAGTTTAAGCCTGTCCTTCTGTAAATGTCGCTCGCGTTTTTCTTGAGCTTCACGAAGTTTAATAACCCCGTTCAATCTCGTTGTCCGGTCCTTCAGATCATGTTCCAACCCCTTCAGCCCGTTTCGAACTTCAACAATTTCCAAGCTGAACCTCTCGACCAGATCGTCATAATGGTCTTCCAAAGGCCGTTCGCAAGTGGGACACTCGCTCTCCGGACCTAATTTTTTGAGATCATCAAGTTTAACTTTTAAATCCTCAATTTGTACTTGCTTTTGATCAATCTCTGCAATTAATCTAGTTTTAACATCCTGGCATTCTTCGATATCATTCCGAGTTTGGGTTTGGCTCTTATCTAAATTTTTAAGGTCAGCTTCCAGATCTTGAAATTTATCCAGCTCGGTTTCCTGAACTTTAATTTTAGCCTTACGCGAATCGATATCCATCCTCGATCTATTTAACTCGGAGCTTAACTCCATTTTTTTACGATACTCCAATTTTATTTTATCCAACTGTTCTTTTCGAAGCTTGACCTTCTTCCACTCATCCTTGGAAGTTTGAAGCGATCTCAATTTAGTATTTTTGCTCTTGAGCGCGCTCAACTCCTTTTCACGAGTCGCATTATCATTTTTCAAACTTGCCAAGATCGCGGATTGTTTGGCCAATTCGGTATTGATCCTATTGAACTCCTCCCGCCCCTTCTCCAGCACTTCAATAGCTTTCTTCAACGCATTCCTCTCTTTCTCGAGCCCGTTGATCTTGGCCTGAACTTTTTTCGCCTCAGGTACCATCGCATCACGGGTCGAGCCGGTCGTTTTTAAATCATTATTAAATAATTCGATCTTTGATACCCCACTCTCATCATGCAATACTTTCCGAAAAGTGGCGATCTCGGTCTTTTTCACACTTTTATCTTTACGCAAATTCTTGACCGCCAAATCCACAGCATCGATATTCAACATCCGGAGCACCAAACGTTTACGAGCATGCGGCGCTAACCCCGAAAGCGCATTCAATTCTTTCTGTTTGGCGAACACAGAAGTATAAAACGCCTGGTAATCCATCCCGATCCGTTCTTCTAAAAACGCTGTTACATCCCGTGTTGCCTGAGCTGCAAGTTTATTATTAACCTGAACCTCGGCTTTCATCGTCAAGTTCACACCTTTCATCTCACGCATAACTTGATAATTATCGCCTTCAAGTTCGAATTCCAGTCTAACCCTGCATGGATCCTTAGGTGCCGCCCCAATTCGCTTGACATCTTCTTTGGAGGTCCGGACAATAGTTTGTTGGTTACCATAAAGCGTCCAGGCTATAGCTTCGATAATCGTGGATTTACCGACGCCGTTCATCCCCAATATTCCAACTAGGCCATCCGGGAACTCTATTGTAACGTTTTTGAATTTACGATAATTTTCTAATTGTATTGTGCGAAGTTTCAATTTGATTTCACCCTAGTTTTTTATACCTAAATTTGGAAAGTACCAAGAACCAAATTCCAAGATCCAAATAAATTCCAAAGATCAAATTCCAAACTTAACTTTTTGATTTTTGAACTATTGAATTAAAGATTTTTTTAAGTTGAGTTGCCTCATCAATCAATTGATCACATTTAATTCGACTTGGCATGTTATTTAATTCTAATAATTTGAGCCAATAAACTGTTTCTTTAGCTTCTTTACAACAAATTTTAATGTGTAAATAAAAATCTTTCTTCCCCAATGATTCATTGGCTTCAATATAATTCGCACCTATTGAGGAAGAAGACCTAATGAGTTGTTTTATAAATTCTCGATTTGCTATTGTATTTGGCAATGGTTTAATAAATTTATTTACCTCTTTCGAAAATTTTAATGTTCGAAAATCTAAATCAAATACTTTGGAATTTCGAACTTTAGTGCTTGGAATTTGTTTGGAACTGCGGCAACTTGCTTCGCCAAGTTGCCTCGCTTTACGAATTCCTTCGGAATTAGTAAAGTTTGGTTCTTGCATCTTGGTATTTAACATTAATATCACCTTTTATCTCCTATTCAGCCCCTACATCCATCAGATACTTAATCCCAAGCTCTTTCACTTTGCTCTTGTCTAAACCTTCCACAGCATATTTTTTAAGAAACTCACCAAATTCAATGCTAAGTGCCTCAAATTTCGCACCCGTTGCCATTATTGCTTGGTCGTCTTTTTTTACCTCATAACGGATCTCAAAATGCAGCGCTTCAGAAGTTAGTTTCTTTAATAGATTAAAATCGAGAGTATGGTAGATATGTGACGGAATGTTCAGCACTTTGATCCTAACAATCTTATCCTGAGGCTCACCCCCCTCAATTCTTTGCTCAATAACCTCCATAATATTCCCAGCGCGCACCGCATCGCAATCTATAGGCTCCAGATCTATCATATCGCGCACCGGCAGCTTGATGAATTCGAGCTCTTCAAGTCCATCCCCTAATTCAACCTGCAGGAAACCCTTGGGGCGAGGATTGGCCTCGAGAAATGTGAAACGCTCTGTCGACCCGCAATAGTATGCGTTATCTTCGATCTTGGTCTGCTCGTGGTAATGGCCGAGCGCGATGTAATCAAACTTCTTGTTCAAATACCCAGATCGGATCTCCTGCTCGTTGAACTCGCCGGATCTGAACGGCCCCACACCGGTAACCGCCCCATGGAGCATCCCAATATTGTATTTGTAATTTTTATCAACCTTCAACTCCTTCAGCGATCCCTCTAACATTTCACTATCAAAACAATGTGGTACTGCATGAACCGCTAATTCCAATTCGTCAAATGCTAATTTCTCATAATAGCTCTTGTACACCGGATACACATTCTCCAGGTGCTCGAACAGTCGGAACACACTGCCGGTCTCGCGCAGCCGCGGTGATTCATGGTTGCCCGCGATGATGACGGTCGGTATCCCAGCCTTTGAAAGCCTGATGACCTGCTCCACCCCAACCGAGATCGCGCGGTTGCTCGGCCGCACCGAATCGAAAAGGTCGCCAGCGTGTAATACAATGTCGGGTTTAACCTCAATTGCATAATCCACGAACATTTCGAACGCGTTATATACATCTACCTCACGCTGGTTCAACCCCAGCTCCGGGTCTAATTTGTTGTAAGCTGAATAGCCTAGGTGAGTATCTGCAACGTGTAATAGTTTCATTGTTTTTACCTCTAAATTTCAATTTTAAATTAACATTTTCAACCGCTGAGAACGCTGAATACGCAGAACTATGCGGATTCCAGATGCGAGATTCCAGACGGGCGGGGATATCGATTCATACGGTAACTTGCTTCGCCAAGTTACCTCGCTTTAAAAATTCCTCGGGAATTTTTAAAGTTCGAGTTCCCCCCACCCCTCCTTTAAATTATATAAATGTTCATCTTGAATCACTAATCTGCAATCACGAATCCATATAATTAGCTTAAATAGTTCTGCGATTTCACCATATTCAGCGGTTAATGGTCGGAGGTCATTTTTTTTATCACTTTTTAAATTGTATATTGATTAATTATATTAAATGGTTTAATGAGAGGTAAATGAATGTAAAACTTTAACCGTAATACCATTATTATTATCTAATCATTTTCTATATCTCAATTTCAAAATAATAACACCTAATAGAATAATAATTACGATAAAGATAAGTCCAAGTTCAAAATATAAATCTGCGTTAGGTTCTTTATGTTCCCTATTTATTGGATCATATGGAAATGGATCTTCCTCATTCAGTACTCCATCACCATCGATATCGTCGTCCATGGAATCGGGTATGAAATCATTATCTAAATCAGACGGTTTGGAACTGTTATTAAATGGATTAGTTTGTTCAGCGAGCTCGATGGTGTCATTGTAGCCATCATTATCGTCGTCTGGATCAAGTATATCTGGAATGAAATCGCGGTCGAAATCTGATGGGAATGATGTATTATCATAAGGATTGGTCTCTAAAAATTCTTCAACCGTATTGTTATAGCCATCAACATCACTATCAGTTTCATTGCCTTTGTTTATTAAGTTTTTATTATGAATCAAAGGATAATAATCATAAGAACTAGCTGTTCCTTCTATGTAATAAGGTTTATCAACAATTCCATCTTTATTATAATCCGGTGTTGTCCAATCTGACCAATAATTACCTTCTGTTGTAGTATTCCATACATTATTTATGCCCCGATCGTTTGCTTGGTTTTTTCCATTGTTATTATTAATAAAATCATTATGGTGGATAAAATTATTCGTAGAATCACGAAATGAATAGCCAAATTTAATCCCATAATCTGAATTATTAAGTAAAGTATTATATGAGATATTATTAGCTTTAGAATTAATATTTATACCATTGTAAAAATTGAAACTGCAGTTATTACTCTGAATTGCATTTAAGCTAGAAGAGTATGTAATATCTATACCATTGTAAAAATTGAAACTACAGTTATTACTCTGAATTGCATTTAAACTAGAAGATTCTGTGAGCTCAATACCGTGGCCTTTATTAAGGTTGCATGTGTTATTGATAATCATATTTGAGTTAGAACTAAATAAGCGTATGCCATCATATTTGTTCAAAAGACAAGTGTTTTTCAATAAAATATTTCTATCTGATTTCTCAAGTAAAATGCCATTATATTTATTCAAATCACAGGTATTCTCTATTAAAACATTATCCTCACAAAAATCATTGAGATATATTCCATAGCCATCATTTAATTTACAACTATTATTTGATATTTCATTCTCATTACTTGAAAAATATAGATAAATTCCATAAAATTTATTGAAATCAAAGTTGTTATTCATAATCTTATTTAAGCTAGAATTCCATAAATAAATCCCATTTTCGAAATTTAAATTACAAGAATTATTTTTTATTAGATTATTATTTGAAACAATCAATTGAATTCCAAAACAAGTGTTACTTATATTTTGATTTTTTATTATAACATTTTGACAATTAGCTAGTATTATCTGTCCAGCACCTGGGGGCACAATATCTCCAAGTTTGTTCTTCCAATAAAATATAGGCTTTCCATTTACCAAATTTGATGTATCAATTTGATGATTATTACTTTCACTTAATATATTTGCAGAGATATAGAAACCGCCCTTTACAATAGTATTATTCCTAAAGGTGTTATTGTTGGTAAAAGATAAACAAACTCCATAATTATTATTTGAGCAATAATTATTATTAACTTCATTTGAACTAGCATATTCGAGCCAAATGCCAGATTTATTATTCGAATCGCAAATATTACTTGAAACTAAATTATTATTACAGTTTCCATAAAATGAACCTAAATGAATACCAACATTGTTATTTAAACAGGAATTTTTTTCGATTGTATTTAAAATAGATGACGTCAGCCAAATACCATCATTATCATTTAAATCGCAGGTATTATTTATAATGTTATTTTGAGTACCATTTATAAAGATCCCATAATTATTTTTCGAGCAGTTATTATTTATTATTGAATTATTAAATCCTTTGATTGAGATACCATAATAATTATTTGAACAATTATTTTGTAGCAATACATTGTTAAATGAAGATTCCAATATAATTCCTTTCCAATTATCAAAACAATTATTATTTTTTAAGATATTTATTTTGGAATCATACAAGTAAATACCATAGTAATTATTTAAAAATGTGTTGTTCGCAATCGTTACATTATTAACCTTATTTAATTCAATTCCAGAGCCATCTAAAGGATTATCTCGGCCACTATGAATAATATTAAATCCCGAAAGAGTTACCCAATCCGCTGAAATATAAACTACATCACCAATCCTTTGTCCATCTAAAACTATATCCGTTGCGCCTTTGCCTATTAATGATAAAGTCTTATTGATTATTATATTTTCATAATAGGTTCCAGCCCACACATAAATCGTATCACCAAAACTTGCACTATCAATTGCATCTTGGATAGTAGTATAGTTACCAGAGCCATTGATATCGACGATAATTATATTTCCTCTTGATCTTTGTTCAGGTAAACTGTGAGTTGTTTTTGCTGATGTTAGCGGGAAAGAAAATATAATAAAAAATAATATTATAAAAATCATAATCAACTGATTTATTCTACTAAATGACAAATAGTTCAGACTCCCCTATTGAAATTAATACAAAATTATATAGGTTCTAATACCACATAAATTTTTTGAAATGAAATAAAGAAATCCAGAGTTACCCATTAGAAGGTAGGTGGTAGGGAGGAGCTGGGTATTGGAAACCGACCTCCATCACCTTAGTGTTTCAACCGCTGAAAGCGCTGAATACGCTGAAAAAAATCAGCGTTTTCGGTGTCCTCAGCGGTTAATGGTCGGAGGTCATTTTTTAATATCACTTTTTATATTTTGTATTCATTAATTATATTAAAGAGTTACAAGAGAGGTTGGTGAAAGTGTAACCCAAAATTGGTATAACGATTTAAGTTATTAATGGGATTCTATATAGAATAATGAAATATTTAAATAGTCTATGAGGAATATATAGACAAAAAATGTAGAGGAATGGGTTAAAAATGGAGAATGAGATTACAGTAAGTAAAGTCGGGAAAATAGATAATACGATAAAAAATGTATTATTTGGAAAAATTGGACAAGGGTTATATATTAACAGAAGGGAGTTTAACCGCTCATCTAAATCATATATGTATTATATTGGAGCGCATTGTCCCCAATTGATAGAAGATTCGAAAAAGGGAAAGCGAACAATAAAGTTTCTAGATTTTCCGGATATATTTAGTCTAACTGCTGTAGATGATAATGAAAAATGGAAACTCAATTTTCCGTCAAGAGATGAAATTGCAGATAGGATCGGGAAACAAAGGTCAAATTTGGTTTTTAAGGTTGAACAATCTCTTTTAGAGGTTTCCTATAAAGACCTGGTAAATATCCCTATGATACAAAATTCTATCAATCCAATTAGTGAAATCCTAAATGTGCTGTATCAACAAAGTAAACTAGATACATTAATTCTAAATGAGATCGAGAAGACAAGAGGAACGGAACGTACGAAAAAATATCTTAATTTACTCGAAAGTCTTGAGCTTGTTAGAATGAATAAAGAACTAAAGACCTATACATTTGGTAATAAATTCATCCAGATAGAAAAAACTTTAGATAAAGATGACAGGCGAGATCTATTTAAACAAATGTTATCTTTGGTAATAAAAGAAGGTTATCAATATCTAGTAGAATATCTTAATTTGACCTCGATCACACCATATTTAAGATGGTGCAACACATATTATTTTCCCAGCAAGCAAACAGGTGATTTACTGCATATGACAAGAAATGATATGTATGCTTACTATAGAAATATATATCCTACTTATGCCAGACCACAAAGGATCAAATTCGAGAACCACTTGAACCAAATCATAGGTGTAGATCTAATTCAAGAGGAAGAAGAGTATTTGATTGGGAATGAAAAGGTGTTTCAGAAATTGTGAAAATGAGATGTCCACAGGTTCAATTTAATCAACTTTCGGCTGAAACTGGAAATAGTTTTTATTTACAATATGTGAATTTTTTACTGCAGCGAGGGCAATCTGGTTTTATAAAAAATATGAAAGGTAAATACGGTTTGTATGTACTTGTTGGAAATGTTTTAGCGAGAGAGAGATATATTAGAAGGTTTACTCAATGCAGGGCAATTTCATTTTTTAATTAGTTATAGGATATAATAAGTTAGGGAGGAAGCCCTAAGTTTGGAAATGCTGAAGGCATTTACAAACCCTAGGTAATGTGCGAAGTACATTACCTTCGGTACCCTCTTTATTTATCGGTTGGGGAGATGCCTCATCTATATATTAATCTACATGGCATCTCCCACTAATTGATGATAAAATATTTCGAAAAAAAGAGAAAAATACTTTTTAATTAATACTTTCAGTTATCTCCCAAACATTAGTATATATATAATTTATTTCTATATTATTTTCAATAAAACATTGATTACTATACTTAAGGAGGTAATCATATGGTGAATTCCGTAAGAAGAACTATAGTAAAAATAATTGATGGCGATACTGTTCAAGTAGCCAGAAAAATTAATGGTAGTAATATTATAAGACTTTCCGGAGTTGATGCACCTGAAAAAAACAGACCTAGAGGTCAACGAGCTACAAATATATTGCGAGGTATGATAGGCGGCCAAACTGTAACCGTACGACCAGAAGCTAGAGATAAGTATGGCAGAGTGGTCGCAA
The DNA here is from genome assembly GCA_965372445.1 of uncultured Thermoplasmata archaeon. Lineage (GTDB taxonomy): Archaea > Thermoplasmatota > Penumbrarchaeia > JAEHCK01 > CBDVCJ01 > CBDVCJ01. Next base: position 19,311 of record CBDVCJ010000038.1, read on the forward strand.
CAATTATTTCTGATAGACAAAATGTTAATAAAAAGCTGAAGAAGAAACTTCAAAAATATTAACATCATCCTATTCAAAAATAATCCAAAATGATAATGGGATGCAAATATGAAAAAAATTAATGATATTCCAGATATAGATAAACCTCGTGAAAAAATAATACGGAAAGGATCAACTTCACTTTCTGATACTGAATTACTAGCTGTGCTAATTGGTAAAGGAGTTCCAGGAAAAGATGTTCTTCAAATAGCTTCCGAAATTGAAAGCCGATTCAAAGAAGATCTAGACAAAATTGAATTTGAGGATTTGGTAAAAATTGAGGGCATTGGAGATACAAAGGCTTGTCAGATTTTAGCCAGTTTTGAGCTCGCCCGGCGATATTTTGGAAAAAAAGATATCAAAATAAATATTCCAACAGATGTTTTACCATTAGTAAGGGAATTTCGAGATAAGAATCAGGAATATTTTATTTGCATTACATTAA
>CBDVCJ010000039.1:0-19760 GCA_965372445.1 uncultured Thermoplasmata archaeon
GATGTGGAAAAACCAAGAAAATTGAAGCTAGAAGATAGAAAATGGAAGATAGAAAGTATTTAATTGAATCTAGCTTCCATCTTCTTGCTTCTAATTTTTTTCAAATACCACAGCCCTAACTTATTACTTGCCACTTTGAGATTTTTTTCTTAAAAATCATGAAGATCCAAAAAAAACTATAATCTCCTCGCAGAAAAAATGTACTTCGCAGGCATTCTTATCGATTTATCTGTCGTGTAATTACAGGAAGTGCAGTCATATCCGATTATTACTGTATCTCCCTGAAGCGTCAAATTTTTTATTTTCTTGAGGCCTGCACCGCACACGGGACATTTACCAATTTTATTTTTCGCAGAGTCCCTATTTCTTCGATAATTGATCTCAGTATGTATAAAATGCGTCTTCAAAGCCAAAGTTCTGACCCGAGCCGGCCCGACGCGATATAATGGATTAATGGTCCCCAATTCCTTTTCCACCTCTTCCTTTAATCTACGCTGGGACGTTATAGTTCCAAGTTTATAGATTACACGCTGGATCGCCCCAACAACCTCTTCGTCAGAAGGTACCTTATAGGCCATTGTTTACTAGAATGACATTGAGATATTTAAGAATAGAGGTAAATATTGGCTCATACACTGCAAACATAGTTACAAGATCTAAAATTGAAGATTGGAGTTTACTATCAAAAAGGCAATAGGCGACAGGCGATATGAGTCTAAGGAGTCAAAGGAGTCTAGGGAATCAGTATAGTTGTGTGTTGTGCGTTGTGTGTTGTGAGTTTGACGGTTAATATTGAGTCCTAAGTCCTTGGCTATATAATGCCATTTAGTCCTGAGTCCTTAACGAGTTACTGCCGTATCGTCCGAGGTCCTTTTCTTAACCGTACACCGGATTCAGGAGTTAGGAGTTAGGAATTAGGACTCAGGACTACGGACACAGGACTACGGACACAGGACTACGGACACAGGACTACGGACACAGGACTCACGCCATAAACTCACAACTTACCGGACTCCATGACTCCATGATGCCGTAGACTCGAGCGCCCTTCGCCTTTCGCCTTTCCAATGGTTATCTCCAATCCATAACAATTCTATAGTTTTTCCACCATAACCTTTTTTTAGCTCTCTTAATATTTGGGTAAATATAATTAATATTTATTTTGGGGGGTAGAAAGATGTACATTGAAGAACTAATTGAAGCTCTTGGTAAAGATAAGGTACTCACCGAAGATTTTGAGCGTTATGTATTCGGAGCAGATTGGTCACCGCGCACTACCGATGAGATCTTCCCCCCTGACGTTGTGATCTGTCCCGCTACCACCGATGATGTACATAAAACAGTTGAGATCGCGTATAAATATGGTATACCTGTGACTGCAGGCGGCGGTCTAACAGGGATGGCTGGTGGGGCAGTACCGATCCATTATGGAATTTATATTGATTCAACTTGTATGAACAAGATCATTGAGGTGGATGTGCCGAATCAGACCATCAGAGTTCAAGCTGGCACAACACTTCAGGAAGTCAACGATGCTCTTGAACAACATGAATTATGGCTGCCAAACCTTACTGAATCAAAATGGGCAACTACTGTTGGTGCTTCAATATCATGTGATAACGATTCGACGTTCGGCATGCGCTACGGTAAGATCTTGAATGCGTTGCTGTCTGCTCAGATTGTGACCGGCACCGGCGAGGTCGTCGAGCTGGGCCACCGCAAATCGCATTTCACATCCTCGGGCTACAAGCTCAAAGATCTGCTGGTTGGTGCCGAAGGTACTCTTGGTGTGCTCACCGAGGCCACCTTGAAAGTTGAACCCATCCCTGAGCATCGGATTGTGGAAATGATACTGTTTCCCTCGATGAAAACCGCGGTGGAGTTCCTATCACGGTTAATGAAGGCTGGACTGACTGTGGAAGGTGCCCATATAAATTGTAAGCGCAGATTGAAGTTCTACACCCATGCCTATCGCAAGAAATTCGGGAAGGACCCCGAGGTGCCGGATTGGGCGGAAGCGCTTTTAGCAATAATTTTTGCGGGTGATAATAAATTTGTAGAATTTGAATGTGAATATGCGCTGAATATCGCTTCTGATATGGGCGGTCAATTGGTAAAAGAGCGTGAGATTGTTGAGGGTTGGTGGACCTCCAAGCACCGGTTGGATTTTGAACCTTTCAAACAGAAATGGCCCGATTCGCAGCGCGAAAAGAAGTTCGGGGCTGTTGATCCCGGCATACCGATGGGTAAACTTGAGGAAATGTATAAAAAATTTATTGAAACCGCCGAAAAATATCAGCTTCAGATTTTGGGGATGAATGCATATTTAGAGCACCCGAACAGCATCGGGTTCTCACTATCTTGTGCGGTGTTTGTTAATTATCGCGACCAGGACGAGGTCGACCGGTATCGTAACTATTTTGAAGAGCTTGCAAAAGCTGCAGTTGACCTGGAAGGTACAATGAGTACTTATATGAGTGATACGGACCTGAAAGTACCGTATTTTGAATATGAACATGGTACAAGTACAAAATACATGCGTAAACTTAAAAAATTGTTCGATCCCAAATGGATCATGAACCCAGGTAAAAAATTTAAATATGAAAAAAAATAGAATCAATATAGGTGGGCTGAATAATGACACTTGAAGACTATGCAGAAGATATTGAAACCTGCTTTGGCACCTCATGCAATTTCTGTGAGCGCGGTTGCCCTGTATATCGAGTATTAAATAAAAAGGTCTATACCTCCCGAGGCCGCAACCGTGCAATTTTAGGTATACTCAAAGGCAAGGTCAAACCTTCAAAAGAATTGGCAGATGCATATTACAGATGCACGCTTTGCGGCAATTGCGAACGATGGTGTGCACTCCCCGATACCAAAATTACGAGAGCTCTCCGCGAATATTTGATCGAGCACGGGTTTGAGAATGAAGCCCATAAAAAACTTGTCGAAAACATCGAACAAACTGGCAACCCCTATGGCGAATCACCCGCCACAAAACACGACTGGCAAAACTGGTTTGAATTTTCCAATAATTCCAAAACGCTGTTTTTTGCAGGGTGCACCATGCCGCTACGCCAACCAGAGATCTTGAAGAAAGGCTTGGAACTTTTAGATACCTCCAAACTACGTGTAATGGCGGATAAGGACCTTCAAGAGCCGTGCTGTGGCAGCGTGCTCAACCGCACAGGTCACACCCAGGCAGGTAAGGCCCAAGCCGCTAAACTCGCACAATTCATACGCGATAATGATATCCACGAGATCATAACTGCGTGTCCAGGATGTTTGACCACGATTCAAGAGATCTTAGAGGACAATAATTTAGATGTGACGCTCAAGCCAATGTTGGCCAAACTTGCCGAAGAGCTAACTTCAGGCAAGATCAAAGTAAAACCAACAGGTAAAAAAATGACTTATCACGACCCATGTCACCTGGGCAGACTCCACGGCGTATTTGATGCACCGCGAGTGATAATATCCAAGATCGGGGTATTGATCGAAATGCCGAACAATCGCTATGATTCGTTCTGCTGTGGCGCCGGTGGCGGGGTGCGCGCCGGCTATTCCGAGCTATCCCATGATATCGGAAAAATTAGAGTGGAAGAGGCCAAAGCTACGGGTGCTGAGATATTGGTGACGGCCTGCCCATTCTGTGAACGCCAATTTCAAGAGATCGGGGGGATAGAGGTTAAAGATATTATTGAATTGGTTTGGGATGTAAAAGAATAATTATTTTTTTTATGGTATGTTGGATACATTACCTAAGCATTAGTTCGTGGGACATGATTGTCTGTACTTTGGTTCGTTGGATACCTCATTAATAAAGTACCATTGAGATACTCTGCTATCAGATTATTATATGGGTCCCCGTTAAATTGAAGTCATAAGGATACCCTGGTATCCATTTGAAAAACTTCAGAATGGTTATCCTTATGACATTGAGATGCTGGGCATCCAGATTCTAATAATATGGCTCGGTATCCAACATACTTAGCTGAAGAAATCTTATCCCACGCACTAAACAATAGGCATTAATATCCTACAAACTAACATTATGGCGCTGTATCCCACTTAATTATTTCTCTACTTTTTTGGCTTCGACCGGGGTTGCAGTGGGAGTTGGTGTCGGTTGAGCTGGTGGTAATTGTGCGGTTTCAGGAGCGGCAGATAGTTGCGGCTCGGGCGTGGGTGTGGGAGTTACTGCGGGTGTCGGGGTAGGGGTGGGTGTTGGTATCGGGGTCGGCGTTGGCTCGACCTTAACTTGCGGAGGTTTGCCTTCAAACGGCATTGGCTGTGCCATTGGCAATTCCGAGGGGGCTTTTGAGGGGGTGGGTGTCGGGGTTGGTGTGGGGGCTTTTGGCGCGGCACCCCCATCCATAACATCTACTCGCTCCTCTTCAACTTCATCTTCAAGTTCCTTAAGGTACTTCTGCTCTTTCTTCTTGCGGACCATGAATAACAACATTAAGAACACCACAATTATTATCACAACTATTATTATAATAATGATCATGGTATTATCTTCTTCATCCTTTTTCACAGGGTCGGTTCCGGGTCCATTCGAGCTGGTTGATTTCTTCTTTACATTTACTGAAAGATCCGTGTCAGTTAACGTTCTATAGCTCTTGGCCTCTAATATTATTTTATGTATTCCCTCAGTCGCGCCCTTGGGTACGGTAATTTCGACCTTCACCAACGTTGTCTTACCCGGATCAATCTTGACCAGACCATCATCATCAATAAAGATTATACTGAAACCTATGTCATCGACATCTATATAATCAAGATAGAATTCATCTGCTAAATTACCTGCATTTTCAATTGTTAGCGTAACATTACCCGATTCGGTTTGTTCGATATCGATCGTAACAGGCGAAACTGAGATCGATGCATTGTAGACCGGCACGAAGAATCTGCTGAATACTTCAACTTCAATATCAACGTCATCGGTTTTTGTGGTATTTCCTAATGAGGTCGCTTTTACATTGATGGAATATTTGCCTTCTTCGAAATTTGGCGGTACATCAATAATGAGTACGACCGTACCGGATTTGCCATTTGGGAGTTGGATGCTGCTATTGAGTTTTATATGGGGTTTAAGTTTCAGCACGGAAAAACCGAGCTTGATCGTATCCGGCACATTGCCGCGGTTAGTAACCGTCAGATTTATTTTGGCCGATTCGCCTTGTTTTAATGGAACATAACTACGTTCTGATGTTAGGTTCACTCTATTTACTATTTCATAACCCCAATCGACAGTAAAACTGAACGGACTGGCAGGTATGGTTCCAAAACTTGGCTCTATATACCAATAATATGTCTGATTATTTTCCAATTCTTGCGCCACATTATACGAGAAAACCTTTAAGCCGGAAGCTACCACTGTTGTTGGGGTCGGATTCTGATCAAAGTAGACCGTGAAGTTCACCTCGAAAGCATCGGGGTTGTACAATTCCCAGGTTAATGTTGGTGGTGTTTTTACCACATGTTTGCTATTGGGAGACGGGGTTAACATTGTAGTTTCCGGCATTTCAAATATGAATGTGCTGTCTACATGAATTGTAATATTATTTCTAATACGAGTCCCGTCATCGTTATCCGTAAGGGTTAGTTCTATGTCTTCCTCGCCTTTCACATCTGCCTTGGGCGTGATCTCAAGGATGTCCTTATTAGTACCAACAAGTTTTACCGATTCGAGATAATAATAGCTCCGGATTTCATCTACGCCCCATACGAGCTCCTCGCGTGGATCTTCAACATCGCTTCCATATTCTGTTAGATCTTTAGTTACCGGATTCAATCCGATCTCGAGATCTTGTAATGCATAGGAGATCATGGGTAGGTTATTCCAGACCGTTAAGGGCGTCGATAACTCTTGCCAATCCGTAGAGGTGCCAATATTATCTTCGAATTTCACTCTGAAGAAATAGTCACCTAATGTATCGGAAATATTAGTATTATATTGAGATTGCCAGCGGTTGGTCTTATATTCGCCTTCAAGCGGGAACCAGTTTGTATCGCTAAGGTGTTTGTATTCTGCAGAATAAACAAGTTGATCCTCAGGGGTCTCAGTATCGGTACAAGTTGAATTTAATAATACGGAATGGTTTCGATATACTTTATTTTGTGATAACCCAACATTTTGGAATTCCGGCGGCTCGTTAATAATTGTCAGTGCATCAATAAGCTCTAACCATCCACTACCGCCATTGTCACTATCGGTTATGTTAGCTCTAACATCATAATCCCCAAAGGGCGCGCCAAAGGGTATAACAAAATCAATCACCCATTTATTACTTGCATATTTACCACCATAGGGTGGTTTCACATATGTGAAATTCCATTCATTCCAGGTTGGCTCGCGGTATTGAAATTCAATATTATTAAAATTGTCTTCGGTATCTTCAATATCGGTACCGTTCACCCATGCATGGAGAGTCTCACCCTGTATCGCCTGGGATTTGGAAAGTTTCAGATCAAGTAGCGTGGGCTCATTGTTCAAAAGGTTCAGGCCCTGTAATAGTTTCGACCAGCTGCTATCCAGCAAACCTTTATCCGTGAATTTGACCTGAAAATCATATTGGCCGATCTTATCGGTAATAACAAAGTCAAGCTTTACCCGCCAGCGATTGTTAAACCAGGCCGGTGTGCCTAGATTGCCGGTGGCGGAGGTCAACCAATTAGGATCTGAGTTATGTTTGTATTCAAAGGTGGGTGTCAGGTCGGCTTCTATATCTTCAACATCGGAACCATTAGCGTATAAATACACCCATTCAGTTCGATAGACCGATTCTTTTGATACATTTATGTCCAGTACATGCGGTAAATTATTGAACTCGATCTTGCTTAAAAATGCGTCCTGCCAACCGCCATTGAATGTTTGGTCGTGAGCACCGGTGGTGTTGGGGAAATTGGGCTCCCCACAATAGCCAGTAACATACATATGGAGGTCCGCATCAATACCAATACCATACCCCCAATCACCGCTGCCGCCGCCCAGAAATGTGGAATAGATCAAACCTGCCTTACCTGATATGGCGGTGCTCAATTTAATCACGACCACATCCCACTGGCCATTATGGGTGCCATCGTAGGTCGGATTGGTTATTGGGAAATCGCTTGGTGGGGTTTGCCAAAACGTGTGGCCGGTCACATAAACGTCGCCGTAATTATCTACCTCAATATCGGAGCCCCAATCATCGTCGGTTCCGCCGATAAAGGTCGAGTATTTTAGGTCACCAGCACCGTTCCCAGCAGGGTCTAATTTTAGTATGAAAATGTCACCGCCGTTTCCGGTATTATATGAGGTATCATATGCATTCCCAGTAGTTGGGAAGTTATTTGACGTTGTTCGCCCCACAACTAATACATTATTACTGGAATCCAGAGCTATGTCGACACTTTCCTGCATCGAGGAAGAACCGCCAAAATAGGTGGAATATAAAAGATCGTTAGTGCCGCCTCCCGCGGGGTTGATCTTGGTGATAAACCCATCCGAAAAGCCTGAAAGCGAGGTGCTATACGCACCTAAAGTTGTAGGGAAATCGGATGAATAAGTCACGCCAGTGATATAAGCATTTCCAGACGAATCGGCCTTGATACCGTAACCCATCTCTTGGGCCGGGAAGGAAACGGCTGTGCTGCCGCCGAGATAGGTAGAATAGACAAGATCGCTCGCGCCGCCTGCTGCGGGGTTGATCTTCGTGAAATATGCATCGAGAATTCCAAGTTTATGGGTGGTTTGATAGGCACCAACAGTGGTCGGAAAGTCAGCAGTGGATTGGGTGTCGCCGGTGACATAGATTCTATTACTGGAATCTAGGCTAAGTGCATGAAGATAATCGATATTACTTCCACCGATATATGATGAGTATACTAGATCGCTCAACCCGCCTCCGGCAGGGTTCAGTTTCAATATGAATCCATCCTGATTCGAATTATAAGTTTCGTCATATGCATTTGCTGTGGTGGGGAAATTACTGGAGGATGTTATACCACCAATGTAGGCGTTTCCGCTAGAATCGAGCACTAGGTCTCGACCTTCTTCATTACCACTCCCGCCGATAAAGGTACAATATAATAGTGCTGAGCCAGCGGAGTTCAGTTTTGCAAGAAACACGTCGTAGCCGCTATTATGAGTGATATCATAAGCACCGGCCGTTGGACCGTTAAAGGTGTTAGAACCGGTATAGCCAGTAACATATGCATTTTTACTAGTATCGACCGCAACTTCAAACCCGACATCAAAACTTGTGCTGCCGAGATAAGTAGAATAGACCAAGGGGTCTATAATGAGATCACGGTCATGGTCATAATCCTCATAGAGCTCGAAGCCGTAAGTATTGGGACCCAATAATTTGAACTTACCTTCGATTTCAGTTTCGAGGTTATTTACCTTTTGATAGACAAACATCCCAGAATCCACCACGTTGCCGAGCGCGGTTCTCATTCCCAGGTCTCCAAAAGAGTCCACATATAGGGCTTGAATACCTTCATAGGATAACTTGATATCAGAAGGTTCGCCACCGGGGTGCACAATGAAATCATATTTTAAACCTTGGGATGTATCATAATATTTGAGGTCTATATTATTATATATATCATTATATACAATTACACGATAATTTGGAACCTTTGTACACCATTCAGCCGGATCGTTTCCATAGAAGAAGTTACTCTCATGTGAAAGTAGACCTCTACCCTCTGGTATAATATCGTTAGCGCCATCGAAGCTCAACTTCAAGATCACACCTTTGCGCGACTCAATTTCAGTTTGTGCGTCCTCATAACTTCGCGGCAGCTTGGATTTTGGTACATTCGCAGGCACGTTATTTTTTAACGGTTCCTGGATATCAAAAATTACGCTACTTTCAAGAAACCAAATTCCTTTGCCGTGGATATAATATTTGACTGAATCATCTTCAACTTGCCCTTGATTCGCGGTAAAATAGCCATTAAAAGTGTCCAAATTCGTTAATATTTTAGCTTTTTCAACATTAATATCTCCAGATGTTTTCTCTAGATAAGAGCTTTTATCAGAGATCGAGTTTTCTGAACTGCCCGAAGTGGTCATCACAACACAGACCGAAGATATCAATATAAAAACTGCTACTAAACACACAACTTTTCTCATTAGCTCACCCTCGAATAAGTTTTAACACTTGATAATTATATATATCGTTTCATATAACGGTTAGTGATATACTAAAATTGATATATATTATTTAATGTTTTGTTATAGTTTTATACGTTATTTAATGTACTTATATATTGTTATAATTATAAATTATTTTGGTTACATTCCTAATTATTTACGGATACTTAGCTCAAAATCGGTCCATTTGTCAACGCCACGCAGTGTATTTAATAGACCGTTATTAATTTCGTAAATTACGCTCTCCACGAAATCATTCATCTCAAGTTCATTACCGTCAATAACAAGTTTAATTTCCATAAGCGCACCTCCGAATGTAATTTATGTTAATACATTTCAAAACTTAAAAATCTATTTAATCATACGATAAGGATAAAGGTGGAAAAGTTTTTTATGGGATTCCAGGTTTTGGATTCCAGATTCGGGTATTTTATTGTGAAGCTTTCAGTTTGTAGTTTTTGGTTTGTAGTTCCTCACCCCTCTTTAAAACCGCTGAGAACGCTGAATACGCTGAGTTATATTATCACATATGGATTCAAGATTTGAGATTTCAGTTATTTGGGGAACGGGAAGTCGGATATTAGGCATTAATAGCAAAGAGAGCAGAGAGACGAGAGATGAAAGCTGAGAAAAATTATATCAAATATACTAATCTGGGCTCTCAGCTCCCAGCTCTTAGCTCTCAGCTCTGACTTCGATCTTCTGACTTCCTTCTTCCTGTCTAACAACCTTCCGAAATCCATAATCTGGAATCCAATAGAAAATTCAGCGATCTCAGCGTTTTTAGCGGTTGAAATAGGTGGGCGGGTGTGACTACAAACTGCAAACTGAAAACTCCAAACTACAAAACATATTAATTACAAACTCGAATATCGAATCCCTTTATTAACCCACACATCACAAATTAATTAAAATAAAACAGCATTCTGTTTTCCATTAAAAATAATCCAAAAAAGGGGGATCTCATGCTTAAGACCGAGACAGTTAAAACCTCAGATCGCGTGGAAATGATAGATATCACAGCCTTGATACAGCAGACCGTATCTCAATTTGGTGTCAAATCTGGAATAGGGATAGTCTACGTTCCACATACTACGGCCGCAGTAACAATAAATGAAAGTGCCGACCCATCCGTCAAACATGATATTCTTATGGAATTGGCGAAGATCGTACCTAATAACGATAATTACCAGCACCGCGAAGGCAATTCCGCAGCGCATATACAGGCTAGTATTATCGGGTCTAGTGTTAATATCATCATTGAAGCAGGTAAAGTAGTTCTGGGAACTTGGCAAGGCATATTCTTTTGTGAATTCGATGGGCCAAGAGCGCGAAAAGTTTTCATTAATGTTATTAAAAGTTAATGATATTTTTGAAAGATATTAATGAACTAGCACTAATTTGTAGAAATTAATAGTAAGCTTTAACAATCGAGAACTGATACCTTAATGCAGTGAAAAAAGGTTTGGTTTGAAATCCTCACAGAATATATTCCAATCTCGAATGGGATAAATAATTACATGCATCTATTTAATGGGAGGCAAATTATTGATGGCTGAGAAGGTCGTTACAACCCGAGATATTAATATTGCGATAAAGCAGCAGATCGCCAAGAGTAAAAAGGTAAAGATCAGCGGGTTGAGTGGCCAAGATTCGATTGCCGTGGGGTTAGAGAAAGAGATCGATATTAATGTCAAGGGCAATGCCGGCGATTTTTTCGGTGCCTTGAACAAACGGGCGATCATAACATTAGAAGGTAACGCCCGTCGTTTTCTGGGAGATACGATCTCGGGCGGCGGCATCATTGTCAACGGCAATGTCAGGCACGGTGCGGGTTTATGTATGCACGGTGGAATAATCGTCATTCGCGGTGAAGCACAAGGTGATATCGGTCAATTAAATAAAGCTGGTACTGTTATAGTAAGTGAAGACGCAGGCGAAAAAGTCGGGGCGCTGATGTTCGGTGGTGAGATAATAATCGCGGGGGATGTAGGCGAAAAACTTGGTGATTGGATGGTCGGCGGCAGTATTTATGTCGGTGGCGAAATAAGCTCGATGGGCAATAACACCAAAATAGTCGATCTTCGTCCTTCGGAACAGGATAAGCTCCAGACCTATTTCAGGCACTATGGCATAAAATCCCAACCCGCCGAATTTCGCAAGATTGTTGCGGAAGATCCCCAGATCGATAGAGTAAGTGTATTCAAACCCGAAGTCCAATTACCCGAAAGTATAGAACCAAATCACCGAAAACACAATCCAACTCTTGAAGATCTGGCAATTGTCACACCTCAGGTCCGCCCGCCAAATCCTGTGGATTTTTTACATGAAGAGATCCAAACCGAGGTAACTATCGGTACAGATAAGGTCATCAAACCATTGAAATTAAATATGCCGATATTTTTAGCGCCGCCATCCTTTGGTGATGTTGGGTTATCAACTAAAATGGCGTTTGCATATGGTGCTTCTTTAACCGGCACAGCGACCAATACTGCGGATGGTGGAAGTTTCAAGGATGAACTTGATATCTGTCAAAAGCACGGCGGCACATTAATTTCGCATTGGACAACCGGTAGATTTGGAATTGATGTCGATTACTTAAAAAATAGTAATGCTATCGAAATTAAGATTGGCGGCTGGAAAGGTACAAGAATCCCTGAGATCTTACCGGCATTGAAAAATACCCCTGAAATTGCCGAGGCACGAAATGTCCCGGAAAATATCGAGTTAATCAGCCCCCTCAAGCACCTCGATATCGACCGTCCCCCGGACCTAAAAAAACATGTGGAATTATTGCGAGAGATCACGGATTATCGGCTGCCGATCATAATCCGGATCGGTGCCGGACGCGTTTATGAAGATACACGACTGGCGGTGCGTGCGGGTGCGGATGCAGTTGCGATCGAGGTGAATGATAGTTACTTTAATATTTTTAGTACGCCACTCGCGGCAAGAGCCGTCGGTAACCTTAACCTCCCGGATTTAGCGGCCTTAGCTGCTGCGAGAAGGGCAATGGAGAACATACCATCATCACAAAAACGTAAAGTCAAGATCTTGATGATCGGCGGATTCAAAAATGGTGCTGAGATCTATAAGATTCTCGCGCTTGGCGCAGATGCGGTTGGAATTACTACACCGGCTTTGATCGCGATCGGTTGCACCGAATGCGGTAAATGTGATTCCAACGAATGCGAGGCCGGTATTGCTACTTTGAACCCGAGTTTGGAACTTAAATTGGATTGGATCGAGGCGGGCAAGAAATTAATGGGATTTATTAATAATATCAATAACGAATTGAAGATTTTGACCGGTCTTATGGGCTATAATGAGATCAATAGGATCACTTTGGAGGATCTACGGGGTTTGAACTATGATACCGCCGCACTTGCAGGTGTTAAGCTTGCAGGTTATGCACGAAGATTGCCGATGTGGGAACACTAATTGTTGCAGAAATATCGTCTTTTTAGGATGGAGGATGGAGGATGAGGGGCAATGAATGGATTCGAGTTTCGTGATTCGCGATTCCTGACGGAAAGACGAGAGGCGAAAGACGGATGATGATTTATTGTTATTGGCGGCAACTTACTTCGTCAAGTTGCCTCGCATTGAGAATTCCTTCGGAATTCCCAAAGCGAAAGGCGAAAGTTGAGTTTTGCTTTCGCCTATCGCCTATCGCCTATCGCCCTTCGCCTTTCCGAAGGAGATCTGAAATCTGGAATCTGAAATCTTCTCCACAGCCCTCATCCTTAGTCCTCAATCCTTTTTTACGATTCTATAGCAAAAATTCGCAATATTAAAATATAGAAAATACATACTGGTAATAGAAGGTTGGGGAAAGAACGAATTGGCATTTGTAAATGCTGATGGGTCCAAGCGATGAGTGTGAATCAATGTTCGGTGCAAGTGAAATTCTAAATCCAATTAATAACAAACCCGTCGAGGGGGTCCCAATTGTATTGACTGCCTCACGTGCGGAGATGAGTCATTTTCACTATGATCCGTTTGTTGCGTTCGTTTGCACGTTCCCGCACAAGCTCATTCCGGGCATCTATAAAGATAAATGGCTTGTTCCTGTCGATAGTGATGAAGATCGCATCAACCCAAATAATTACAATAACCGCTTTGCACCTTATGGGCTGCGAAAGATCGAGTCGTTACTCATCGATGAATTCGGTAAGGATAATGTTGCGGTTGCCCACCACGATAATCTTGACAAGGTCATCGGCACGAAGACCAAATTAGTTGGAATATCTTCGATGGACCCGATGGGGCTGGCTTATGTAAGTACAACCTATAATTCTATTTTGGCGGTTGGTGGAGAGCCTTTGACTTCTCATGAATTCAAGAATATCATCACCCACCCGTCGATAAAAAAATACCGACCCAAGATTTTGGTTGGTGGCTCGGGTGTATGGCAAATTCGTGATGCTAATGCGCAAAAACAATTTGGTATCGATGTGCTGTTGCAAGGTGAAGCCGAACGTGAAATTGTCGGGATAGTTACAAAATTAATGTCAGGCCAGAAGGTACCAAAATATATAGTTGCGAAACGCCCGGACTACGACAACTTATCGATAATAAAGCACGCGGCAACCTATGGCACTGTCGAGATCACGCGCGGGTGTGGGAGGGGCTGCCAGTTCTGTTCACCGACCATGCGTAAGAAACATTCATTCCCGATCGAACATATAATGAAAGAAGTAGCAATGACCGTGAAGACCGGTTCAAAAATGGTCTTTCCCAATTCTGAGGATATTTTTCTATATGATTCCCACCCTGGCTTTATACCCAACCGAAAAAGGATAGTTGAATTATTCAGAAATATTGCCGGATATCCGGGTGTAGAGCTCATACATCTATCCCATGCATCTCTTGCACCGATAATCTACGACCCAATGATATTAGAGGAACTGGCACCGATATTATTGGAAAAAACCAACCGGATAATAAACGGTAAACGATATGTTACCGTTGAGGTTGGTATAGAAACTGGTAGTGTTAGGTTGATGAAGAAATACATGAAAGGTAAAGCACTGCCCTACAGTGTGGACAATTGGCCCGAACTTGTTATCGAAGGCATTGGCAATATGAACGATCATGATTGGTATCCTTTATGTACGATCATGGCTGGAATGCCAGGCGAACACGATGAGGATATAATTGCGACCTTGGAGCTTATTGATGACCTTAAAGATCTGAAATTATTTTATACACCCGTATTATTTATACCACTTGCGGAAGCGGTCTTAAGCGATGCACGAAGGATCAGTTTAGAGAATTTGAACAACCTTCACTGGGATTTCATTACTACCTGCTGGCGTAAAAATGTCAATATCTGGCTGGATAATAAAACACAATGGTTGATAAGAACGCTAATATTATCATCCTTACCATTTTACCGGCTCAAGCACGGTGCCAAAGCAATGAAACCTATCCTTAATATCGTGGGTTTCCCCAGTGATGTTGGCGGGTTCCTGTTCGGTGCAAAAATCGACAAAACCTGTGAACCGGGCTATTGTTTGGAAGAAAAAGACTTTACCCATAATAAGCTTGAATTTGAGGAAGAACCTAAAGCTTAATGTGAGGCTATTTATCAGCAACCTTTTTTTATACTGTTGCCCATTCGGATACAATGTCAAAATACAATATTTCGATCGTTGGGTTAGGATCTGTCGGGTTAGTGACTGGTTGTACATTTTCCAAATTGGGATATTCAGTGGTTTTTTCTGATATTATTAAGACTAAGGTCAATGCATTGAACTTGGGTAAAGCCCCAATTTATGAGCCTGGGCTTGACGAGCTGATCCAAGAGGGGTTGCGTAAGGGCACATTGAAGGCCACCACCGCAACAACCGACGCAGTTTTGGGGTCTGATATCACCTTTGTTTGCGTCGGCACTCCATCCAAAGTTGATGGTGCTATTGACCTGAAGCAGATCGAGAAAACGACCGAGCAAATTGGCACGGCCTTAAAAACCAAAGAGGATGACCATTTAATTGTGATCAAGAGCACTGTTGTTCCCTTAACAACAGATGACATCATAATACCAATTCTAGAGCAATTCTCAGGTAAACAAGTCGGCACTAATTTTGGGGTCTGTGTAAACCCTGAGTTCTTACGAGAGGGAAATGCAGTTCAAGATAGTTTGAACCCGGACCGAATAGTTATTGGTGAATATGATACTAAAAGCGGAGATATTCTAATTGATCTCTTTAACGACATTGACGCCCCGATCATAAGGACCGGTTTACGCACTGCCGAAATGATCAAGTACGCCTCGAACGCATTTTTAGCAACGAAGATCACCTATGCAAATGAAATGGCCAATCTCTGCGAAACGCTCGGTATCGATGTTTATGAGGTGATGAAGGGTGTGGGGACCGATGCACGGATCAACCCCCAATTTCTCAATGCGGGGTGCGGTTTTGGCGGCTCCTGTTTCCCAAAGGACCTGAAAGCTTTGGTTGCTTTAGCAGAATCCAAAGGTCATACTCCAATGTTATTGAATTCGGTGCTGCTATTAAATGACAATCAATATTTCAGGTTAATTGAGATGGCAGAATCGATGCTCGGTGAGCTTCATAATAAAAGAGTGGCGGTGCTCGGATTAACTTTCAAACCGAATACCGACGATGTACGCGAGACACGGGCATTACCGTTGGTCAAAGGACTTTTGGCAAAAGATGCGGTGGTTATTGCTTATGACCCGAAAGGTATCGAGAATTTTCGCGAGTTGATCGGAGATTGGTTTAAAAAAATGGAGCTTGATATCAATAAGTTGATCTACGCAAACAGTGTCGAGCTTGCGCTTAAAGATGCGGATGCCTGCATAATCCAAACCGATTGGGCCGAATTCAAAGATCTGAGCATGGACGATTTTAAGATCATGAATAAACCGGTTGTGATCGACGGCCGTAGGACCTATAGTGAACCAGATAAACTGATCGAATGTGGAATTAAATATAAAGGCATTGGCTGGAAGAACTGATTTTTTTTTAAGTGCCGACCTTATCAGGTTGCGGCACATCCTCAAGCTCCTCGCTAAAATCGTCGCGCATTAGAAACCGGTATAGTAGATACATAAAGGGCGCCAACCAAACTGCAAAGATCACGGTGCCGAGATTTGCATGCGCCCAATTAAAGGCATCAACTCCGTAGTGGTGGTAGACCAAAACCAACGTTACCATTCTTAATATATTTGCAAAATAAACTAAAAATATTCCCAAGGCTAATAAGAGCACCACTTTTTTATCAACTTTTTTATATTCCACCAAAATAAATGTAACGAACAATGCAATAAATATCGTGGCGGTATACAGCCCGGAGCAAGCCTGGCCGATGCCCACCCCGGCGATAGCGTCATCGTTAAGTTCAAAAGTTAGAAGGTCGCCCGATACCGTATTCTCGATCCCCATTAAGCTTAGAATACCTCCGGTCGGCTGCGCAAGCAGTATCGAAGTGTATTCTGCGCCGGCGTCTTCAGTAATTAAGTTACCAATTATCTGAGGGAAGATCCAGATAAAGAACATTATGCCGAAAAAGAACACCGTAAAATCGCGTGCAACTGTAAATTGTTTCGGGACAAAATTGTATACAATTAGCGTAACTCCGAACAGTATCGTTATAAGGTCGAAGCTGCCCAGATCTATACTTGTACCTCTCATTATATTGGTAATTATCACTGCATCGATGATCAATGCACCAATGATCGGAAGCAGGTATGGAAATATTTTTTTTGTGCGAACATTGAACTTTTCCATAAAATTAGTTAGTATGCTATGATCACCCACTTCATCGTCAGGTTCTGGTTGTGGTTTCAAGCCCTTTCTACCAGATTTTCGGGCTCTCAGGGTCAAGGTTGGCTTGGATTCGGATGGCTCTACTTGTTTGGCTTTGACCTTTTTAAAGTACACATAAACAAAAAACCCGATGCCGCCGATTAACATTACATACCCGATGACCCTAGTCCATTCACTAATCTTTGTAAGCTCATGGCTCAGGAATGCGATATTGAAACCTTCAAATACCATGATCAATGCAATTAGAATTTGTAATTTTTCGAGATTAGTTGTGGTAGGGGGCATTGACAATATTATCGAGCTTATATGATTTAAGAATTGCTATAATGGCATCCAATTTTAGGTGGTGGATACCAAGCCACATTGTTAATCTACAGATTCCCAAATTATAGATAACACTTAGTATACCATGCTAATAATTACGTTTGGGATACCCTGGATTATCAATACTAGGGCATCTGGTATCCAATTTGCAAAATTTAAGCGGGGAATCATCCTGACTTTTAAGTGGCATGGTATCCATTGCAATAATGTGGATTCAAAATTATCCGATAATTTCCAGGTCGATCTTATCGCCGCTTCTGTTATAAGCCTGCCAGGAACGATCAGTATAAGGATAGGCAACGATGATATTCACCATTCCAGCTTTGCCAAAGAATTGCAGGTCTGCTTTCGAGGGGTAATAGTTACTTGAAGGGTGGCTATGGACAGAACCAACCACAGTTAGGTCTATCGGCAGCATGTGAAGGTATACCATCACACTGGTCTTGCCCCTGAAACCGCCATCGGGCAGCATCAGCAGCTCAAAGATCACGCCATTTTTCGCGCGTAATACCGCTGCAAATTCATGACCGTTCTCGTTGCTGTCCTTTGATACTTCCATGATCATATTAAGAGTTCTACGCTTTATACCCCAGATCTTGTGTTTGTCTCCCGATTTTGCATCACGTTTCTCTTGACGCGCGCGTAATCTAGCACTTATTTTATTTGAAGACCAAGAATTCGAAATATTTAACTCATTATCCTCTTTCTTAGATTTTTTAACCAATCCATATATTCCCCTTTTTTATATCGTCAGTTTTTCTTCTATTCGTTTGTAAAAATCAGGTTCAAATTTAATGAACTTCACCACCGATTCTGATTTAGTGAAGGTTATCTCATCGTCGGTTTTGAGCGTATGTTCATATTGGCCATCCAACACCAGCAATGATGGACGTTTGGGCTCTTTGTGTTTGATCGAAATATTGCTGTCGATCGGTATGACCATAGGTCGAGCTGAAAGTTTGAACGGTGCAATAGGCACGATCACGAAGGCTTCGACACGGGGGTCGAGGATCGGGCCGCCGGCGCTCATTGCATATGAGGTTGAGCCTGTAGGGGTGGCGATGATTATACCATCAGCACGGATGGTTTCGGCAACGAAATCATCCACAAATATCTCAAAGTGACGAATTTTAGCGATATGTGCAGTGTGGATCACTGCTTCATTAACCGCATCAAATAACCGTTTTTTATTCACGACGGTTTTCAATTTCGAGCGTTCGTCTAATACATAATCCTTATCCAGGATCCGTTTCAAACCCTCGATCGTCTGGTCCTCCCGAACTTCGGTCAGGAAACCCAACACACCGGCATTAATGCCGAATATATTGGCATTGCATTGCTGAAGCGCTCTTAAGATCGTACCGTCGCCGCCGATCGAAATTAAAATATCGACCTTCAATTTATCAAATTTAGATATCGCAGCGGCTTCGGCCTCATCCGCCCCGAGTTTCGCGCTTAATTCCTTTTCTAAAACAAGTTCGACCTCGGGTTTTAAAAATTCATAGACGTCACGAGCCAAATTAATTGCTTTGGTAAATTCTAGGTTCGCGACTATGCCATATTTCATCGATTATAGTATGATGGAATTGTTATATGTAATTTTCTCTGGATGGTTGGAGGATTGAGGATTAAGGATTAAGGATTAGGTGTAGAGGGTGAAGATTATTCACTGTGATTGGAGATTCAAGATTGCTACTATTTTCTATATAAGTTTGGAGTTTTCTGTTTATAGTTTGTAGTCACCCCTCCCCCCCAAAATTGGTTGAAAAAATAATTTTACGCTATATGCTCGTAAATAGGGTAGAGGGTGGAGAGCTACAAACCGAAAACTACAAACTGAAAACTTCCGTCTTGAATCCTGGATCTAAAATGGCCCCAAACCTCAAGCCTCAAGCCTCAAGCCTCAAGCCTTGTAATGGTAATGTATAAAAATAATAACTGCTATTACGGGGCGGGATTAATATGAGTGGCACAATGCAGGCACAAGTACGGACGCTAAAGGTCAACCGCTATGTCATAATTGATGACGAACCTTGCAAGATAGTCGAATATTCAACCTCCAAACCCGGTAAACACGGCGAGGCGAAGGCCCGCATTGTTGCGATCGGGGTGTTTGACGGTCAGAAACGCAGTACTGTTCATCCGGTCACGCATAAAGTACAGGTGCCGGTTATTGATAAACGCTCGGCGCAAGTAGTTGCGCTAATGGGAAAGGAAGTGCAGTTAATGGATATGGAGACCTACGAGATCTTCACGGTCCCAATTCCATCCGAATACGAAGGCAAACTTGAAGCGGGTAACGAGATCCAATATTTAGAAGCTTTGGGTCGCAAAATGATCACCCGTGTATAAGTTAATTATTTATAGTTATTGATTATTTTTAGTTTGTTATATTACTGATAAGTTTTAGGTTGTGGGGTGTGGGAAAACCAAGAAAATTGAAGCTAGAAGATAGAAAATGGAAGATAGAAATTATTTAA
>CBDVCJ010000040.1:0-19642 GCA_965372445.1 uncultured Thermoplasmata archaeon
ATGCTAATCCAAAAAGATATAGCCATAAGGGGAGGTGTTTAATTGTTGGACGAACTTGAAGAAATTCGAAAAATCGACCAAGAAAACATTATAGAAATATTCTTGAATTTTCCGGAAAATATCGAGCAAGCCCTCGAACTCGCTCGTGGAACCGACCTCGACCCAAGCATCCAGGCATCAGCAATCTCAAATATCGTCATCACCGGCATGGGCGGTTCTGCGATCGGCGGCGATATCCTGAATGCATGGCTTATGGATAGATTGGATATCCCGATAATGGTCAATCGCGATTATACAATTCCAGCGTTCGCAAATGCGAATACATTACTGATCGGTGTTAGTTATTCTGGCAATACCCAGGAAACTCTTGATGCAGTGGAAGAAGCCCACAAGCGCAATTGTAAGATCGTCTGTATAACTTCAGGCGGGCAATTAGAAGAATTCTGTAACAAAACTCAAATTACCCTAATACAAATCCCAAGTGGGATGCCGCCACGGTCCGCCACCGCGTTTTTGCTATTTCCGCTTGCGGTAATATTAGAGAAATTGAAATTGGTTGACCCGCAAGCCGAAATAACCAGCACATTAGGGACGCTTCGCAAGTTGCGTGAAGAGCTCAAACCTGAAGTTCCTTTAGATAATAATCCCGGTAAAAAAATTGCACTTGAGATCAAAGATACCTTCCCGTTGATATATGGTTATGGATTTTTAGTGCCAATTGCACAGCGCTTGAAAACGCAGTTCAATGAGAACTCAAAGATTCTTGCCGGGTTCGGAAGCTTCCCGGAGAGCACCCATAACGATATTATTGGCTGGGCCGAAGATGAAGATTATGTCAAGCAGCAATTTTCAGTGATCTATTTACGATCCGATAATGAACCGGAAAAGGCAACGCGCCAGATCGAATATACCAAAGGCTTGCAAGATGGTCATGTGCATAACGTGTTAGAGCTTAAAGCGCCCGAAGGTACACGGCTTGAACAGATGCTGTATCTGCTCTATCTCGGCGATTTTATCAGCATTTACCTGGCAATTCTCAAAGGGGTCGACCCGACACCGGTCGTTGCAATCGACAAGATGAAAAAAGCACTCAAATGAAAATTTGATGAAGTAACTTGAGGTGAAATAATTTCCATTCCAAGATCTCATCCTCGTTTTGAATCCTTGACGACCCGCGAAAAGCTTGTTATAGGGGTGAAGAAAGGCTTGGTCGTTCAAGAGGGCTTGATCGCGCATGGGCGTGGCGAAGCTTTCGATTATCTGTTAGGGGAGTGCACACTTCCGGAAGCGTCGCACGCTGCAAAAGTTGCGGCTGCCTATATGTTAAATGCCGCAAACCCTGTAATTTCGGTCAACGGTAATACTGCGGCTTTAACGCCCGGAGAGCTCGTTGAGCTTGCTGAATTAATACCTAAAGCTAAACTCGAAGTGAATTTATTTCATAGATCGGAGGCGCGGATCAGCAAGATCGTCCAGGAACTTGATGAACATGCCAAGATCGAAATAAATGTGCTTGGTGAAAATCCGGATGCTAAGCTTCCCGGGCTGGAGTACAATCGTGCGTTCTGTACCCAAGAGGGCATTTATACCAGCGATGTGATCTTCGTGCCGCTCGAGGACGGCGACCGTGCGAGAGCGTTGGTGGAGATGGGTAAAACCGTTATTACGATCGATCTGAACCCGCTGTCTCGAACTGCGAGGACTGCCAATGTTACCATCGTAGATAATATCGTGCGGGCATTACCCAATATTATTAACTGTGTAAAGGAATTGAAAGATCAAAACAAAGGAGAGCTTGACCAAATCATAGGGTCTTTTGATAATGGGAAGAACTTGAAGCAGGTACAAGAATTTATTTCTGAAAGATTGAAGACAATTGATTTTAATTTTTAACAACTCGGGATTCGGGACTCGACCGCCCCCCACCCCTTTTTTCAACCGCTGAATGCGCTGAACTCGCTGAAGAACCAATTGTGGGGGTGTAGGGAGTCGGGTGTAGGGTGTAATGAAATGTCCCGACACCCGACACGCCATACCCAACACCCTCTCAATTTACCTAATAATTCAGCGTTTTCAGCGTCCTCAGCGGTTAAACTTGGGGGGGTTGGGGCCCCATTCCCCATTCCCGAATCTAGACATCGAATTTCAGCAAAACTTAAGTACTTATGTAAACATTGATACACAGGGCGCAAGAGTTAGCCCTGAATCCCTAACTTGAAAAATTTTAAGGGGGTCTATTATGAGGGTAATTGGTAATAGATTGAAAAATATAATTTGTGGTTTTTTGGTGCTTTTGCTCTTAATCCCATCAGTTACTGGTTTTGAAATCAACAGTGAGGATGAAAATGTTGAAGTTGAACGCTTTGAGGATATGATCGTGACAAATTCAGGGGATGCAGTGAATACAAATGAAATTCCGGCCTCAAATGTAATGCAAATACGTCAAGAGCCTGGTTCTGACATATTGAACAATGGAATAAGTTTAGGTTTGACCCAAGACGAGCTGGAACTATTTAAACGAGAGAATCCAAACCTGGACCTGTTCCACCCGCGAACTCTGGGAAGTAAGGTATATCCGGGAATCCCAATTCAAACTTCAGAGCCAGCAAATTCGGGCTCAGCTTCCAGCTCGACCTCAGGCACACGGTCGGCAAGAGTGATCGATGATCTTGAACTTTGGACCTTAAAATGGGAAGAACACAATAGTGCGTGGTGCGAGCAGACCGACCCGGAGCCGTCGGATTATCCAGGTGAACCTGCACACTATTATGAAGGCAATCAAGCTTCGATCGGTTCGTTTTTCACCGGTGTATTTACAGAAATTACGATCACAGTACGAAATAATGGCGTTACAGCAGTAACTAATGTGCCTGTCAATCTAACAATTACTGACTTTATACACGGTGGCCAGCCAATGGCCCCCAATCCCACGACCTTGAACATCGCCTTAATAAGCCCGGACCAGACCGCAGAGGTGACCTATGATTTCAAGCCGCCGTATGGCACCACAAGTTTTCAGATCTCGGCGACTGTGGACTGGCCAAAAGACCCTGATACAAGCAATAATTTCTTGGGGTGGGATGATAGGGTTGTGTGTAAATGGCAGGACGATCTAGAGGGCAGCACTGCCGGTTGGAGTCATGAGGCCAGGACTGATATTACCGCAACTAGTGTGGATGATTGGCATCTATCTACCTCTGCTTATGCCCAAAACGACGCGACCCACACCCAGGCAAATTCGTGGTACGAAGGCAATAATGATGGGCCGGGTGCTACCTATCCCTTAGATGGTTATAGAAATGACAATGCACTATCCTTAGAATCCCCGACCGTAAATCTGGGTAATAATGTCGATGAACGGTACTGGAGGGAGTATCTCGGGACTGTTGGCGGCGGGCCTTATGCAGGCTATGCGGCCTATCAATATCATCTTACGGCTTATAATTGGTTGATCACTGGTGAGACCGAAGAGAACCCGAACCCAAGTGATTATGCTGATTATGTTGCCACTTCAGATATTTTATGGGTGGGTGAGGTGTCCGATGATGAAGGCCAATCCTGGGGGCAAAGGTATAATCTTGCATTCTCCGGACAGTTAGGTGGTACCGGCGAAACGCAATGGTATAATTATATCTTTTACACGGTCAACAGCGATGATCAGGAGCTGTATTATTATGATGGCATACCATTCAATTATAATGTATCAGATTGGAATAAGGTGCGGTTCAGGCAAACGTTTGATTCGGATGACGATAATGTACAGGAGATCGGTCTATACCTAGATGATTACATAATATTTGGCAACGATAATTTTACAATACCGTATCGGGTTGGGGTGACCGATTTCACGATACCCCAGGTGCTTGGGATACCGATTGTCCATCCCAATGAAGCAACAACTTTCAGTTCTAAAGTGAAAAATTATGGCGATACCAACACCTTTGACGTAGTATTAAAGATCAAAGATATGGATACCGAAGAGGAATGGGAGGAATCGCGTAAAAAGGTCACAAATCTGGCCCAGGGCGATGAAATGAACCAGCAGTGGTCTTGGACCCCCGACAAGAAGGGCGATTTTCGACTGAAGGTCATAGCCGGTGACCCAACCCAGGATTGGACACCATCTGATAATGACCGCAGCCGTTTGGTGCATGTACGTGCACCGAGCGAGAATGACATTCTGGTGGTGGATGACGATAATGGGATACTCAATGGGGGCTCTTACTATCGAGAGGTTGAAAGTAAGATGTTAGATGCATTGGATGTGGTGCAAGTTGAATATGATGTATACACAGTTGATGGGAATGCCACGGGCCCGGCATTAGATATCATGGAAGATTATACAACTGTGATCTGGCTTACAGGGCTGGATTATCAGCGTTATTCAGATAATTGGTATATGGCATTGAAAACCGAAGATGAAATGCAACTCGAGATGTTCTTAGAACTGAATGACCATAATCTATGGTTGATCAGCCCTGGTTATATCATTGATAATTATGGTGTTTCGCCGGGAATTACGGCTTCGGACGATTTTGGCAGACAGTATTTGCAGATCTGGGAAATCCAGGGTAAAGTGAACGAGGTCGAGGACCGCGGCACCCCGGATCCACTTGAAGGTGTGTTAGATACATTGACTGAAGATAAAAATGATGAGCTGGTAAGTTATGCCACTTATGAAGAAGACCCACCAATGTATTTCTCGGATATCGGTTGTGTCGCAGCCCCAATACCGACGGAAGAAGCAGCAGAGGGAATATTCTGGCAAAATGATCAGCATACGACCTATAATGCAGTGTCATATGCTGGTGACAGTACGAGCCAATACAAAACCGTCTATTTTGGATTTAATTTCTATCTTTTAGATGAGGCTGAAGACCAGGCTGACATCGTGGAAAAAGTGCTGACCTTCTTCGGGATGATGGGCGGGGTTGAGATCGAATGCTTGGGCGACGAAACCAAATGGGTGAAGCCCGGTGAAGAGGTCAGTTTCCAGCTCAAGGTGACCAATTTAGGTAAAAAGACCGATACCATGACCCTAACGACCGAGATCTCATCGCAGACCTTGCCAAATACAAATGATTTTCCAACCACCCGTATCGAGATCGGGGGGGCTGTTGACGACGAAATTGATGTACTGGTGACTCAGAGCACCGGCAATTATAAAGATAATATTTATTTGATCGTTACCGCGCCCGATTGGGATCTGCCTACTGCAATGTGGAAAACCGAATATATTATCGAGATCTTTGCTGACTCGGAAAACACTGGAATGACGAATTCAACAACCGTGAAGATCATCATCGGTCTATATTCAAATATCACAGTTTCTCATTCTCAGGTTTACAAAGAGATCGAGGTTGATGATTCCTGGGAATGTACAATCACACTCAATAATAATACAAACGGAGACCAGACGTTTAATGTTGAATTGAGGATCGATGACAATGGCGAAGGCCTGGCAAAATTCGTTGAGAATGACCAAAAAATTATCCTCGTGACCTTATCGCCCAATATTGATCGGTTAGTAAAGGTCAAAATCCAATCCGGAGATTATGAGTTTGCGGGTTACCATAATATAACAATTGAGGTTAAGAGCACAACACCAACGATATTATTTGATTCGACGATCATAGCCACCAAAGTCACCCAATTTTACGAGATCGGCACAGCTTCAACGGCTGAAATGAGAGTTACCATCGATCCCAATGACATTGTTGGCGATACAATTTCGGAATCTTTCGCAATTAATCTTCAAAACTTTGGGAATGGTTATGATAATGTAATTCTAGCCATCGAGAGCCACGATAAGCATAATGTAGAAGAAGAGTGGCTACAAGAGGGCATCGAGATAATGTTTGACGGCGATAAATTAGAGCTTGAATACGATGAAAGCGACGAAGTTCTGAGAACAACCGATACCGTTCGGGTCGGACCTTATGACGAAGACAACGACCCCGAGTATGGTGAAGAAGAGGTTGTTATTACGATCAGTATCAACACAAGTGTCGAGCACGCTGAATACTGGTTCAATGTAATTGCTGAATCCGAGATTGGGTTAAGTGATGAATTAGACGAAGAAAATAATAATATTACCATAATGTTCGAGATCATCAAACCGGACCTGCACTTCAGTCCAACTGATATTGATGGCAGAACTCATGATAATGACCGTTCGCGATCAATTGAAAATTATAAGATCATTGATGATGACCTGGATGAATCAGTTCCCTGGGACGAAGATACCGAGGAATTTATCGTGACTCTCGATCATACAACCGAAGGTAAGGAAATAACGTTAAGGTTTGAGATCGTTATCGTTAATATTGGTGATTCGGCGGTCGAGCTCCAGGCTGTAATTCAATCAATAATAATTGAAGTTAGTTATTGGGGCGAAGATGAATTTGGCGAGTTGGCACTAATTGAAGATATAGCGCTATATCCGGTATCACCTACCGAGGTTACGATCGAGCCCGGCGAAAACGCAACGATCATTTTTGAAGCCTGGGTTATTGAATGGCTAGATCCCGGTAACAATGTCGAACAGGTCTATATTTTTAATGTCATCGTTGATAAAGAAGATTTTATTCTCGAGCAGGATGAAGGCAATAATGAGGATTCGTTTGAGATGGTTGTTATTCATCAGAAAAAGCCGGCGCCCCCACCGCCTCCGGAAGCCTCGGGCTGGTTAATTGCAATGATAATTATTATAATTATTATTGTGGTGGTGCTGGCGGTGTTTTTACTAATGAAACGCAAACGTCCTCAACAGAACGAAGAAGAAGATACACTAGAAGTCCTGGAACCTACGGTAGATAATCCCAAATTAAAACCATAAAAATTATTACCGCCACGATCCCGATCAGTGAAAATAATTGGGTCTTGGCTCTATCATGCCAAACGTTTTTTGCCACCCAGGATAATGGTAACGCAAAAATCGCGATAAAAAGACAAACGTAAATTATTAACTCGGTGGTTGCATTCATTGCCATATTGATCCGTTCAGATTTATACAAATATTGGGCCCAAAATAGATAAACCGGTATCGCCGACCTCTAATAGATGTTTCTTACGGCTGTGGATTGCCGCTCGTAATTTCTTGACCTGTAAGTATATCAATACATCCTGCTTGGTCTCGACTTCGCCGGTAACGATCAAGCCATCTACCAGGAAACTTTCCGAGCCCGAGAATTCATATTCCGGTACCATCCCGAACTCCGGCATTTCCATGATAAGTAACGAGGTCAATTCATTATTTCGGAGCTCTTTGAAAAAATGATATAATTTGATCCGTAATTCATCGAAGCTATTGATCTTGATCAAAGAATAAAGAGCGCTCAGTGAATCTAATGCAAAGCAAGTGAATTTATCACCTTTATCGTCTTTAAAATGTTCGATCAAAGCGCTGATCATTTCTAAATAATCTACATGCATCAAAGCTTCTGACTCGAATCGTTTACGAATGTCTGAGTGATCTGAAATAAATAGGTTCTTGGGGATCTTGATGCCAACACTGTTCATATTTCTCAAATGGCTTTCGATGGTTTCTTCAAGAGTTACATAGATCCCAAACTCATTCTTTTTTTTAGATAGATAATTCGAAAAAAGGTCATAAGTGAATGTTGATTTCAGGCATCCAGGGATACCGGCTAATAAAATAATTGAAACTTTTGGAATCTCAGTATCAATAACATTTTCTAAGCCTTCAACCGCATCCCTCAACATTACTTCACCCTAAATCGCTTAAAATCCGCTGTTAGATTTCTTATACCATAAATACGTATTAGTATATTTAATCTTTGTCAAAAAAAATCAAAATTGTCTATTATCGCCACCATAAACGGGAGTGGTTTTGGTTTTTAGGCACTTTTAGATCATGAATAGCTTAATGTTTATTTCTACTCTATGTTGTTAAGGGCAGGAATTCTAATTTTGATGACTTTGGGCTCAATATTTTATTCTATTATTACATAAATGGTTTGAAATTCTATGAAAACCTTATTTATTTGGTTATTATTTAGTAAATGTAATTATCCATCATTTGATTTGGGATTGTTATGAATGTTAAACGAACGATACTATATTTTTGTTCTTCTGTACACGGTTATACCCATGCCGTAATTTTAGCGTTGGTACCGTTGCTGTTATTGATCCGCGATGCCGAGACCGGTTTCGATCTCAGCTGGCGCGATTCGTTCCTTTTTGCGGCTGTTATGATATTCATTTACGGCGTTGGTGGTATCCCGGCAGGGTATCTCTCAGACCGATTTGGGTCTTTGAAAGTCATACTTACAGGTTTATGCGTGTCAATAATAGCTTTATTTGGATTATTTCTATGCACGGACTCCATACAATTTTTGCTATTGATCTCGCTATTGGGTTTAGGTTCAAGTTTTTATCATCCGTCAGGTTTGAGCTTGATCTCAAAGGTCTATTCCGATACAAAAGGCATGGCTATGGGTACCCACGGTTTTGTCGGTATTTTCGGGCAGATCGCAGGCCCGGCAGTTTCGGGCGTTTTAGGTGCATTATGGGGATGGAGAAGTGCGTATTTGATTTGGGCGGGTGTCGGGGTAGTGGTCGTATTAGTTAATATTAGCCTGATCCTTAATAAACTCGAATCAAAATATATAGCACCGCCTCAAGAAGCTCCCTGCGAGATAAGTAAAATGGATAATAAATTTTTATTACAAACCATAATAATTTTGATATTACTCCTGACCATATTCCGAGGGTGGCTTTATCGTGGTACTATCCAAGTTTTACCATTCTATATAGAACATACTCTGGATTTAAATGTAGAAACTGCGGCCGTTATTGGCGGGATATATATCACTCTAATGTATATCGCGGGTAGTGCCGGCCAACTAATAGGCGGTTCGCTCTCGGATAAATATGGATTTAAAAAACCATTTCTTATTATGGCGATATTAGCGCTGGTTGCGCTATTCCTAATGGTTGAAAATTGGTTTGCATATGACATTATATTAAATGGTTCCGAGTTTTCGATCAATTCATTATTATTTGGGATTCTGCTATTCGGGTTCGCGTTCTTTGGTGGTCAACCCATGATAAATGCGTTTATTGGCGATATAACACCCTCAAAAATACGCGGCTCGTTCTTTGGAATAACTTTCTTTATGCGGTTTGGACTGAGCGCGGTCGCTTTAATTCTGATCGGGCTGCTCGCAAGCGAACATATTTTGGTGGCGTTCTATTTGGTTATGATATTTGCTGTTATTTCGATATTTATACTCCTAGCAATAAAACCCAAAAAAATTACTTTGACATAGGAATTTTAATCCCACGCTCTTTTGCGATTTTTTGTGCAGTTTCATACCCGGCATCCGCATGGCGTGCAACCCCAATGCCAGGGTCACAGGTCAGCACCCGCCCCAATTTTTTATCGGCTTCAGGTGTGCCATCTGCAACGATCACCATCCCCGCATGGATCGATAGCCCGATACCCACACCCCCGCCGTGGTGCACAGAGACCCATGTCGCGCCCGAAACGGCATTAAGTAACGCATTCAAGATCGGCCAATCGGCGATCGCATCCGAGCCATCCTTCATGTTTTCGGTTTCGCGGTTGGGCGACGCTACCGACCCGCAATCAAGATGGTCACGACCTATTACAATCGGTGCGGAAAGCTCCCCCGTACGCACGAGTTCGTTTATCGCTTTACCAAACTTCGCGCGGTCGCCATACCCTAACCAGCAAATTCGTGAGGGCAGCCCTTGAAATTGTACCTTTTCGCGTGCGAGTTTGATCCATCGTAAAAGTGGCTTATCCTCCGGAAAGATCTTAAAGATCAGGTCATCAATTTTATAAATGTCGTCCGGATCGCCTGAAAGTGCCGCCCAGCGGAATGGGCCTTTACCCAGGCAAAATAACGGCCTTATATATTCCGGTACAAACCCCGGGAACTCAAATGCGTTCTCGATACCGGCTTTTTTGGCTTGACCGCGGATATTATTGCCATAATCAAACACTACAGCACCTTTGGTTTGAAGTGCAAGCATTGCTTCAACTTGCTCACCCATTGCACGATAAGATGCCTTAATATATTTCTCTGGATCGGTTTGGCGCAGTGCTAATGCTTCTTCATAAGACATACCGTTCGGCACATATCCGTTAAGCTCGTCATGAGCCGAGGTCTGGTCGGTCACAACATCGGGTATTAGGTCCCTTTCAATCATCTCGGGAAATATATCGGCTGCGTTGGCGATCAAACCTATTGACAGCGGATCTTCATTTTGGATTGCAGCTTCAGCTAACTTTAATGCTTGGTCCAAAGTCTCAGCTGAGGTATCGCAATAACCGGTATCCAATCTTCGCTGCACACGGTCCTTATCGACCTCGACATCGATCACTACCCCTTCATTCATTGTCACTGCAAGTGGTTGGGCGCCGCCCATACCGCCCATTCCACCCGTCAACACCAACTTACCTTTCAAACTCCCGTCGAAATGGCGTGTCGCAACAGCCGCCAGGGTCTCATAAGTGCCTTGAAGTATACCTTGGGTACCAATATAGATCCAGCTGCCTGCGGTCATCTGCCCGTACATTGTAAGCCCTTTATCCTCGAGATCGCGGAAATTCTCCCAGGTCGCCCATGCGGGGACGATCATTGCATTCGAAATCAGTACTCTTGGTGCATCAGGGTGGGTTTTAAATACGCCTACGGGTTTGCCGGATTGCACTAATAATGTCTCATCCGCCTCCAACTGTTTTAGGCTCTCGACTATCGCATCGTAGCTCGGCCAATTGCGGGCCGCTTTGCCGGTACCGCCATATACGATCAACTCCTGCGGCTTCTCGGCGACCTCAGGGTCCAGGTTGTTCATCAACATCCTCAGTGCGGCCTCTTGTGCCCAACCTTTACATGAAATTTCCAGGCCAGTTGGAGCTTTTACTGTTCTTGCATTACCTTCAGTCATTCATTAAATCCCCCAAATAATCCATGTGATATTAAAAGGGTATATTAATTCTTAAGTAAAAACATTTATCTCAATCTAGGTTAATAACCTTGTAGTAGATCAGAGATTGGCGTTTGCTATCGGAAAGGCGATAGGAAGATAAGTCTTTCACCTCACGCCTTTTGTCTTTCGTCTTTCCGAAGGAAATCTCCAATCCAAGTAGGCAATATTTAGAATCTTAGCACTTAATCGACAATAGTAACTAAAACATCCAAGGTGAAATGTCCATATGAATGGTACAAATAATTTCCCGATCAAGATCCCTGAGGTATTAATACCCGCGAAGATCGAGCGAATCTTAACGACAAACCTTATAGGCCGCGAGATCCGACATTATCTCCAGCTAGAATCCACGAATGAACATACCAAAGAATTAGCCTCTCAAGACGAAAAGGAAGGTTTGGTAGTAATAAGCGAGGTCCAAAAAGGCGGCAAAGGGCGTTTAGGGCGGGAATGGCATTCGCCCTCGGGTGGGATCTGGCTGTCAATATTATTGCGCCCCAAAACCAACCCTCTTCATGCATCTAAATTGACGTTGTTGACTGGTGTTGCTGTTGCACAGACCATTCATGACCTAACTGGGATGGGTGCTCGACTTAAATGGCCCAATGATGTATTGATCAATGATAAAAAGGTATGTGGAATACTTACCGAAATGAGCACCAAGGCCGAGAAGATCGAATTCGTGATCGTGGGTATCGGCATCAATGCGAATCTTAACCCCAAGTTATTACCAGCGGAAATTCGTGAAAGTGCTACTTCTATCCTGAATGAATATGGTCGTGAGATCTC
This sequence comes from uncultured Thermoplasmata archaeon, assembly GCA_965372445.1. GTDB lineage: Archaea > Thermoplasmatota > Penumbrarchaeia > JAEHCK01 > CBDVCJ01 > CBDVCJ01. Next base: position 11,773 of record CBDVCJ010000040.1, read on the forward strand.
AAGAGTTGAGTTTGTTGGTAAATTATTGAATAATTTTGAAAATCTGTATATGCAATTTTTAAAACAAAATTATAATTCGATCCTTCAGACCTGGAAACAATTTTCAGACACAATTTATCGCTATGTGAAAGTTGAAACCGCGACTGGGGTGATCGAAGGTAAGGCCGTTGACCTCAGCCCAAATGGCGAATTGGTCATCGAGACCGAAACTGGCGAGCACCAAAAGGTTATTGCCGGGGATTGTGTTTATTTACGATGATCTTTTTAGTGGCAAGTTAGTCCGATAAGTTGTGAGTTGTGAGCTTGCGGCAATGTTGTCATTATGTGGGATTGCCATTTGATTGCCCAGTTGTGTAGGATTGTCAAAGTTATAGCCATTAGGTGTGGGATACGGCGTCATTATGTTAGTTCGTAGGATAATAATGCCAATAGTTTTGTATGTAGGATAATAACGCCTAAAGTTTAGTGCGTGTGATAATAACGTCAATAGGCTGATGTGTGGGATAATAACGTTAAAAGTTTGGTGTGTGGGATAAAATGCTTTCAGTTTAGTTCGTTAGGCATAAAATTTTAATTAACGATTAAAACGAACTAACTGGTTATCAATGTAATCCCACGCATCAATAATAAGACAAACATTTCCCACAAACCAACATTAAGACAATATTATCCCACGAACCATTCCATAGACAAACATATCCCACGCATAATGGCAAACCTGAATCAATCCCACACTCTTAAGCATTACAATAGTAGTCCCACAAACAATTACAACACAAGCGGCCGTAGGTCGCGTCCTCACAACTTATCGGACTCCCCAGACTCTATAGACTAATTTCGTCTTTCTAATGGTGAACACCACCCTTTTTTCTCATCAGGCGTCTACAATAGATACATTTTAATATTTGAAATCAATATATTACAGCATAGAGTAATTTTTCTCAATATTGGGTTGGTATCAGATGGTTTTTGATAAAAGGACATTGGTCATTCCCAACGAAACCGAGATCGATAGTGAAACAAATTTAATAACGATCCGCGGCGATGTAATAATCGCAGATCGAACAATTGTGGAATATACAATAACCACCGATGCGCGGGTGTTCATTGGCGAGCATGTCAAACTCAAAGGTGATATAATAGCCGAGGACGACGTTTTCATTGATAGATTTTCGGAGGTGACCGGGAAGATCGATGGAAGTAATGACGTACTACTGGGCGAAGGCGTAAAAATCCAAGGCAAGGTCACCGTCGGTAAAGATCTTGACGTTGGCGATAACGTCAAACTCGAAAAAGGGTTCGATGCAAAGGGCTGGATTAATATCAGGAATCCGATCCCCTATATAATTTACATATTCATTTATTTATTCGAATTATTAAAACGCGGAGAGAGCAAAGAAGTCGAGAAGATCCTAAGTGAACTCGAGCAGCAAAGCACAGAAGATATACAGGTTTCCGAAATATTTTTCTTTGTGCCGCGAAATTCGGTTATGACCCAAGAGCAGATTAAGATCAAAGGTAATTGCCGTATCGGTGAAAATTGTAGGTTCAAGAACAATTTGGAGGCTAGCGGCACAATAAAAATCGGTAACGATAGCGAATTTGAAGGTAATATTGAATGTAAAACCAAAGTCAGTTTGGGCGAAGAATGTAAAATTGTCGGAGATATTAATAGTGCCTCGGTGGAATTATATCAAAATACGATCGTTGAAGGTGTGATCCATACAACCCAGGGCACGCGAATACTCATGCCCGAGACCGATGAGAAGAAAAAAATGGACGCGAAACTCAAACGCTTCGAGAAAGGTATGGATGACCTGGATGAGATATTATAATCGTCAAAGCTTTTTTTATTGCTATTCTTCAGGTTCCTCAACTTCAAACTCTTCTGTTACCAATTTGCCTTCTTGCTCTAGCAAGATCTCGATTTTTTGCTCGGCCTGTTCTAATTTCGAGGAGCAGAGCTTTGAAAGTCTCATGCCCTCCTCGAAGATCTTGAGCGATTCTTCCAAAGACAAATCTCCGACCTCGAGGGTGCGCACGTTATTTTCCAACTTACCCAACGCCTCCTCGAATGATAATTCCGGTCTGGTCTCGTTTTGTTCAACCATTTTTTAATGCCTCCTTGTCTGATTTTTTTATTTTATCAACTTTCGCTTCAAATTCACCATCTTTCACTATAACTTTGATGTTAGTTCCTTTACCTACCACCTGAACTGATCTTATCAACTCCTCTTCAGGCAATTTGATCGCAATGCTATATCCCCGTTCAAGCACTGCTTTGGGGCTTAAACTCTCTAATTTGCCAACCAATCCTTCAAGATTCTTTCGGTGCAATTTCACAGCACTTGTAAAATGGATCTTAAATTGAGTAATAATATCGTCCAGATGCTGTTTATATTGGGCTATTCGGTCAAAAGGTTTCTTAAACACTGGGGATTCTGTTATAGAATCTAGCCTCAAACGATATTGTTGTATCAAACGCTGGACTTGCAAAATAATTGTATCTTGGAAATTGACGATCTGAGCCATCACTTCTGTAATGTCCGGTACTGTCAGCTCTGCAGCTGCCGAGGGTGTCGGCGCGCGTTTATCAGCAACGAAATCCGCGATCGTGAAGTCGGTCTCATGACCTACCGCCGAAAGCACCGGAATTTCCGAGTTGAAAATCGCACGCGCGACAGGTTCTTCATTAAACGCCCATAGATCTTCGAGCGAGCCGCCGCCGCGTGTGACGATGATCACATCCACCTCGCCGAACCGGTTCAATAACTCGATCGCACGCACAATGCCTGCGGCAGCTTCAACGCCTTGGACCCTGGTCGGTGCGATCACTAAATGCACGCCCGGATAACGACGTGTAGAAATATTGATGATATCGCGAAGTGCAGCACCAGTCGGCGAGGTGACAACTCCGATCGCTTTCGGAAACTTCGGGAGCGGCTGCTTGTGCTCAATTGCAAATAAACCCTCTTTCGATAACTTCTCCTTTAATTGCAAATATTCTAAATATAACGCCCCCAAGCCATCCGGCAACAATTCCCGAACATATAACTGATATGCCCCGCGTCTCTCATAAACGCTAATATTGCCACGAGCAATAACTTTCAGACCGTGTTTCGGCTCGAATTTCAAGGTCTGGACATTGCCTTTGAACATTACACATGAAAGCTGGCTATTTTCATCCTTGAGGTCAAAATACATATGACCTGAGGTGTGATGTGTAAAATTCGAGATCTCGCCTCGCACCCAGAGGTTCTTAAAGGTATCATTACTCTCCAGATATGTCTTTATTATCTGTGTCAATTCTGTAATTTTAAAAATTCGTGCACCACGCAAATGTGTAAGTTCAGTTGCATTTTCCTCAAATAGAAATCCCTCTGATAATTGGGTCTGGAATGGCGCAGAGTGCGATGGGTCCTCCTGCATTTTTCTTTTGCCTCCAAGATTGAATATGTAATTGAGTATATATAATTCTGTAATAGACAGGGTAGGGTGAAACTACTTAGTCAAACATTAAGTAGAGAATGGTAAGTGGTGAGACTGGGCTGTGGTGTGTGGTTTGTGGCGTGTGGGTGAAAAAATCCAAGATACAAGAACCAAGCTTCAAAAAAATTCCAAGGCACAAGTACCAATGACCAAAATCATTAATTTGTTTGGAATTTTGAATTTGATACTTGGAACTTGTTTGGAATTTGCATCTTGGTTCTTGGAATTTAAATACTCACATACCACAAGCCCCAAAGGGGCGTCCACATACCACATCCCAAACAATACAACAAATCAATTTAACAAATAGGATAGCTACCTATTGCCACATGAACGAATGTAAACTATAAATCCCATAAAACCTATAACTATATTCCAATGAAATTCGGGGATTTAGAAGGGAAGGGCTCAATTTATTCTAGAGAAGGCGAGCCCAACATGATCCAAGGCGAGGAAGTTGTGACCAAGCTCGTTGCCGATTGCGGGCGCGGATGGCGCAAATATAAGCTGGGCTGGAGACCAATTTTTTATGAAGGTGAGGGTACCTACTATTTTACTAATGAACGGCTGATATATCTCAGACGTCCAAGACCCCATCCACGGATTCATACCTTTAATATAGATCATGAACTAGGCGATTTCGGCGGCTGGGCTTATCACGCACATCGCTCGAACCGTGCATTCGAGTTCGGGGGATTGGAATTTTTCGAGTTCCCCTACGAACAGATCGAAAAGATCGAGCTTGAAAAAAAGAACAATCGCGCGGTAGTGTTTGTTGATGATGAAAAAAATAAGTTCAAACTTTATGTGGATTTGAGTGTAGCTGAGAAGCTTAAGAGCGTTGGTGCTTTTAAATTATAATATTATCTTCTTCTAACTTTTTTTGAGGTCAATATTATCATTAATGCACTTAATAACAAAACAGTCTCAAACCCCGGCAACCCGAGGAACCCTTCATCTTCGTCTTTGATCACATCATTTATGGTCAATTTTATACTCTCGATCTGTTCTTCACCTGCAAGATCCCAAACGGTAACGCTACAGCTCTTTTTACCACCCGGTGTGTCGAACGGTACGATCATTTCATACGAGTAAATACCATCATTTGCACTTATATCGCCGTGTTTGCCGTTATCATATAGTCGCTGTTTCGTCGAGCCGCCAATTGCAGAAAGGTCGATAACGACACGGTCAATATCACTTAAACCATTCCCATCCCAAACCTCGACCGTGATCATAATTTCGGTAGTGCCATCATTCTTCACAGTGGTCGGGCTTATGGCTGACGAGACAATATCCGGTGCGTAATTCTGTTTTATCACCAACACACTGATCTCGCCCTCATCATTCAATCCATAAGGATCCGTGACCCGCACCCCGATCTTATAAACGCCTTCGAAACTCGGCGCCTTCCAATTCGCAACCGGGCCATCACCTGTAATTAATCCGGCACTAACTTCATAGACATACTGCAATTTGTCGTGATCCAGATCCTCAGCATCAACTGTGATCTTAACAGTACCTCCAGTATGTATCATTTCAGGCTCCGCTGAAATATCAATAATTTCAGGTGCATGGTTTTCAATGACTGGGGTGGTAGTGACCAAAATAGTGGTGCTTTCTGGGTCAGAATCTTCATAACCATCATTGACCTTTGCGGTAATAATATATGTTTGACCCTCGGCATAAGGCGTGTTTGGTGCAGACCAGGTAACGACATCACCTTCACCCGAAATTATTCCTCCCGTGACCTCATATTTATAGCTGAGCACATCACCGTCCGCGTCGAAGGCATTGACTGTTATTCTCGAACTTTCGCCGGGTTTGACCTCGCTAGGCACCGCGGTTATGTCACTTATTGTCGGTGCATTATTTTCAGGCGGGGGCGGCGGTGGAGGCGGGGGTGGTGGCGGCGGTGGCGGAGTTGCCGGCTCCTCAAGAATCTCGAGATTTGACTGAGCAGCTGCCAAGCTTTCCGCACCGTCATTATCTTTTACCTGTAATGTTGCAGTATATTCGCCCTCTTGTGAATAACTATGGGATACGATCGGGGTTGACACCCATCCCATACTATCCCCATCACCAAACTCAAAATAATATTCATCGATCTTGATGTCATCGGTCGAGTTAGAGCCGTCGAAATAAATTGTCTCGTTTTCAAAAATATCTTCGGATGGTGACGGTGTTATTTCCAGGACCGCTATTGGCAATTCATTTTCTTTACGAAGCTCGATACTGGCATCCAATCGATTATTGTCGGTACTGCTCTCTGAAGGTACCGAATTCGTGATGATCGCATAGATATTATGGGTGCCGCTGTTCGAGGTGGTGGTGTCCCACTCAACATTCACGATTAGCTTTTCGAAATGCTCAAGGTCTTCCATTATTTTGGTCTCGCCAAGCTGCTTATCCGTTGAGTCGTCATAGAATTTTATTTCGGCTTGATCGGCAACTTCTAACCCAATATTTTGTACCTCGGCATTAATAGTGATAATGTCGCCTTTGACTGGATACTCCTTTGAGAATTCGAGTGTATTGACCGTTAGGTCGGGCTTAATAGTAGGTTCTTTTATATTTAAGATCTGGTCAAGGCCGACGCCATCCAATTCCTGATAAGTACCGCTCGGCCATGTGATCTCGACCTTGACCTTACTGGTATAGGACCCGAACCCGAACTCTAATGGCAGCGAGTTCTGCATAGAATGGCAGCCCATCCCGCCTTCAACTTCACGGATCTGGATTTGGCCACCGCCCGTAACCTTGACGTGTGCACCTATTGCGGCGCGATTGGATTTCTTACCCTTGAGCTTTAACTGCAGCCACGAGTTCGAGTTGCCACCATCGTTGCGATAGAGGTGTAATTCATATTTGCCCTCTGATGAGGCAGTGCCCTTGCCGTACGTAACTAGGTCAAGATCACCGTCATTATCATAATCCGCCCAGCATCCGGCATAGGTATTCCAAACCAATACCCCAACGTCATTAGAAACATTTGTAAATGTTAGATCGCCATTATTATGATATAAATATGAATACGCATAACCAAGATCATAAATTTGGGGTATGAACAGATCCAGGTAACCGTCGTTATCATAATCTCCCCATGCGATCCCGACAAACAGCTCGTCCTCACCGCCGCCCACACTTTTTTCCGGTATGCCCGAACCAGCGCGAATATTGGTAAAGTCATAATTGGTGGTTGGGCCGTTGTTCTGCAGGAGTTGGGAATCGCCGCAGATCGGACCACGGTATAAATCTTTATGGGCTAGATTGGATTCGAAAAGGTCGAGGTCTCCATCGTTATCAAAATCAGCCCATGCCGAGCCAACAGTGTGGCCGTAATAATAATTACCCATCCTGCGGCTCTCCTCACCCATTACGCCCTTCTCGAACGCGACATCTGTGAACGTGCCGTCACGGTTATTATAGAACAGGAAATTGGGCGAGATCCTGTAGTTCGAAACATAGATGTCCTGCCAGCCATCATTATCGAAATCGCCCCATTCCACGCCGCGGCCATAGTACGGCCCACCGTAATTATGGATGCCGGAGGTGCCGGTCACGTTCGTGAAGGTACCGTCACCGTTATTGTGGTAAAGGTAATCTGGGTAGTAGATCGGGTTGCCATCATTATAGTTCTCACCGTTCGTGATGTACATGTCAATATATCCATCTTTGTCATAATCTGCCCAACCAATTGCAGTGGTTGGATATTCGTCACGTACATTTCCAGCTTGAGTTGTAACGTCGGTAAAATCATAATCGGGTGCGCCGTTATTTCGCCAAAGTATATCGCTGCCAGCGCAGTAGAAATCTAAGTCGCCGTCGTTGTCATAATCACCCCACGCGCCTGAACCTGACCCGGAGATCCCAACCACTGTGGAAACCTCAATAAAATGATAATTAGGTGAGCCGGTATTTTTAAACAATTTCCCGCCGCTGACCAATAGATCTTGATCGCCGTCATTATTATAATCGCCCCATGCGAGGAAATTACCGCCTACACCACTGAGGCCGACATCAGGGGTTACATTTGTGAATGTGACCTGGGCCTGGAATGAATTGGGTGGACTGGATTCGGCAAGGGCAATATCATAGCTTGATGTATCATCGACTGTAAATGTGAAGCTACAAAATAACAATGATGTCAATATTGATACGATAAATAGTGATTTATAAGCCATTTAAAGCCCCCAAATGAATTAAAGTTTTTATAGGATGAAATTTCTTTAGGTAGTATTAAATGTTTGGATTAAGGTGAGAATTCAGCTGAGAGGTTTCATACCAACGTAAATGGTTAATTTAAATTGTAATAATTCGGGAATCGGGACAGATTCTATATAATGATTCTTGCAGCAACTTGCTTCGCCAAGTTGCTTCT
>CBDVCJ010000041.1:0-19597 GCA_965372445.1 uncultured Thermoplasmata archaeon
GTTTTATAGAAATAAAATTTCTTGGGGGGAAGAGACTACAATCTTTCTAGTCAAGTTAATAAGAATTAAATAGGTAATCTTTTCCTTCTTCTATAAGTCTTAGGGGGGTTTAAAAATGAAAGAATTTACTAGAAGATTTTTAACATTATTTGTAATAGTAATAATGATATTTGTCGCATGGAAAGCAGTATTTATGATGATCGATATTGATGAAAGACCGAGAGAAAAATATATTGATATTGGACCAGGTTTGCATATAGATTTAAACATAAAAGAAAATGAAGAACATGATTGGGAAGGAAAATCATTAACCTATAACGCGTACTTTCCAGATCATTCGGATAAAAGAAATGTTAAGTTTTTATCAAAAAATATCTGTGTTGAACAGAGTCCCTATGAGTTAAAAATCGGAAAGAAAACAATCGATTATCCTAATACAGTAAATGCAAATGTAAAGGGTACAAAAATTAGTTATCAAAATATTTATGATGGAATAACTATGGAATACTGTATGGGATTAGAGACCTTGAAGAAATCTTTTATTATTCATAAATTTCCTAATACTTTGAAATTATTTAATGATTTAACTTTTTCAACAAAAATGGAAATAATTAAAAATGGGGGCCCATTTGAAGATTTCTCAATCGAAGTAGATGGTTTACCTCAAACGGGTAATTTTACAACTTCCTCGTCGATAGAATTTAGAGATTCTGATCGAAAAGTTATTTTCTCAATACCTCAAAGCTATATGGAAGATTCCCCAGATTATGTATGGAGTAGTTATGAAAGCAAATATCTCCCTGATTTTGGAACAATTGATAAAGCTCCATGCAAATTCAAGGTTAGGCGTGAAGATAATATACTTTATATTGATTTAATTGTCCCTAATTCATTTTTATTAAATGAAAATACTAGATACCCTGTTTTTATAGATCCTTCAATTTCCCCAAATCCGGTAGATGTCATGGTATCATATCAAGGTTTATATAATGGAACTATTCTAAGAATAGAAGGGAATAATAAAACATATTATGAAAATGTATCAAATACATTAATTCAAGATAGCAACTTAACAATCACATCGAGTGGAAGCCTGACATTAGATAATATAATTTTAAAAATGAATTGTACATATGATGGTGAATTTAAAATTGACATTTTTGGTGAATTTAATATCAAAGATAGTATAATTACTAACTGTACCAATCCAAATAAATACGACATATATTTTCAACCTGACAGTCAAGGTTTAATTTCAAATAGTATGATCGAGATGTGCGGGTATACAGATGTTTATGGTAACGATGCTGGAAGTGGTGGTGTTGCAATTTATAGTAGTAATATTAAAATTAAAAACTCTATCATCCAGAAAGGTGATGACAAAGGAATAGTAATTTATCAAGCAACGCCTGAGATTAGTGATAATACAATTAAAGATTTTATTAATGATGGGATATATGGCAGTTCAGCGTATCCAACAATATTGGATAATGAAATATACAATTGTACAACAGGAATACGCTGGGAAAATAATATGTGGAATGATAGTTACGACACTTCTGAAAAAATAAATCTTTCAGAAAATATTAGAATTATTAATGGTTATGTAGAATTAGATAATAAAATGAGTGAAACGGGTTTTTTTATTACAGAGGACATCCAAATCTTATCTAATGCAGTTTGGAAGAATATATGGGTAACAAAATCGGAACCAAATGATGATACATTAATATCATTATCCGTTATTGATCCTAAAACAAGCGAAATAATTCCGAAATACACGAACTTGACGAGTTCAAGCATAGATTTATCTAAATTAGACCCGGGACAATATCCAAAAATAAGAATTAGAGTTGACCTTTTTGGGAATGGTTCTATTTTTTCAACACCGTATTTATATGATTTGAGTATACAATTTCCTGTCGAATATCTCTGGGAGGATAGCTTCTCGGATTGGAGCCTTATAAGTGATTATTCAAATGTTAGATTGATAGATGGCGCTGCTGAACTGGATTTAGACGTTTTAATCAGTGAAAATTGCAACGACAATAATCTTTCATCCTATTGGAACAAAACAGGTTGGGCTCAAAGCTCATCGTTCGAAGAAGAGGATTATGTTTGGAATATTACAATGAACGGATCAGATACACAAGATAGTTTTGTATTTCATTTTGTAAATGATACTGAGTTTGAAAACGGAACATACGACATTACTGGAAAAGCAAGATATATCCCTATGAATACATCTTCATTTTATTTACCGTTCTTCGGATTTAATAATACTTATCCATATTTTACAAATTATACTTCCAATTGGACAAAATTTAAAATTTTACTTTATCCGGAAGATATTTATTCTGGCATAACGAATTTTACCTATAACGAATCCCAATCTTATACTTGGTTTAAGTATAATATTACAGTTGTGATTAGTAATAGTAGCTTAGTTTATCGTAATATTACGGTTATAGATGAAAATAATGATAATGTCACGGTTATTAATGCGACTTGGGAGGACAAAAACACTGGATCTTCAGGATGGGGAATTGAAAATAATCATAGTAATGGATACTCTATAGGCAAATATATTTTGGATGATATGATTGTTACTCATGGTTACCATATATATGGGAATTTAACTTCAGATTTAATCTCTACTGAAAATCATGGCAATTTTAATTCGATTTACATTAATAAAACAGAACCAGATGAAAATCATTATATTACAATTGATATTCTCAATGGCTCAACAAACGAAGTTATTCCTGGTTACAATAATTTAACATCAACTCATATAAATATTTCATCCTTAAAAGATTATCCATCACTTAAATTGCGAGCCGAATTCTATGGTAATAAATCTGTTACGGAACAAGCAAAGTTAAATCGATGGCAAGTAGGCATTTTCACAACTATTGGTGGTAATGAAATATCTGGTAATTTGGTTGGAATTTACATCAATGCTTCTTCTCCAACAATAAAAGACAATAATCTTGAAAATGCTGTAAATGTGATTTGTCGATACAGTACATCTAAAATACTGGAGAATTATATTACTAAATTAAACAGTAATAAAAGCAGATTCACTCTTGATGATATTAATAATTCAAGTAAAGGTATTTTCAGCCATAGATCATGTTTAATAATGAGCAATAACACTATTTTGGATTCAAAGTATGGAATTTATTTAAATTATTCCTCTGGTATAGAAAATAATACCTTACCAATCTTTAACTTTGATAGAGATATAACTTTTACTACAGGTGATCCTCCGAGTTACGATGGAGATAAAATAACCTATTTAAATGTCCCAAATTTTAAAAATACAATTATTACAAATGCAACTGTAGAACTTGAAGGTAAATTGGCTACATATTATGGATATGACTGGAATAGTATCGATTCAGAAATCAGTAATGATCCTGGTCCTGCATATTATCCACAGGAAATATCCCCGAATATGGTAACTGAAGGCGGCAACATTTATGTGGTCTGGGAAGATTACAGGAGCGATAATATTACTCAAAACAATGCAGATATATATTTTAATATGTACGATGGAACTTCATGGAATGATGAAGATGTAAAAATTAGTAACGGGCCATTAGATACAAATCAAACCAATCCTGTCGTTGCGGTTGAGAATGGAAATATTTATGTAACCTGGGAAGATTATAGAGGTGGCGCATTAGCTGGTTATGATATTTATTTCAATATGTATAATGGTAGTGCTTGGCAAGATACAGACACGAAAATAAGTAATGGTGGAAGTTATACTAACCAGCAACGACCTACTATAACTGTGAACAATAGCATTATTTATGTGGCCTGGGATGATGATCGTAATGAGGATTCAGATATCTATTTAAATAAATATGATGGCATTTCATGGCAAGATACAGATACGAAAATAAGTAATGGCCCTACGTATACTTATCAAAACTATCCTTCAATTTCCGCTGAAAACGGAAAGGTATATGTGGTTTGGGAAGATGATAGAAATGGTGATTACGATATCTATTATAATTATTATAATGGATCTGCTTGGGGCAGTATTGATGAAAAAGTAAGTCATGATCCGATATTCAATAACTGGGCAAATCAATTCACTCCATCGATTGCAGTTTATAATGGAAATATATCTGTTGCATGGACTGATTGGAGAAATGTTAGTATTATCACCGGTATTGGAGATTCAGATATATATTATAATCAAAATACCAGTAATTCATGGGAGAATAATGATATAAAGATAGACAATGGTCCAACAAATACTAATCAATCTTTTCCTTCAATTGCAGTTGATAATGATAAAAAATATGTTGCTTGGAATGATGATCGTAATCTTATTGGGTTTGACATATATTTAAATAAAAATACTAGCGGCTCTTGGGGGAATTCGGATATTAGAATAACCGACCCTTTTGTTTCTTTATTTTATATTGCCGATACTCCGGGCATTGCCGCGGATAATAATAATGCATATATAGCCTGGCAAGATTGGCGGAATGGAGATGCCGATATTTATTTTAATAAATCAGTTAGTGGTAGCTGGGATAATGATAATACATTAATAAGTAATGACTGGGGAAGTAATCCACCAACAAATCAAACAAATCCATCTATTGCATCAGAGAATGGAAATATTTATGTGGTTTGGGAAGACGATCGTGACGGAGATTATGATATTTATTTTAATAAATTTAATGGCAGTTCATGGAATAATGAAGATGAGAGAATAAGCAATGGCACCATTGGAACTAATCAAAAAGATCCTGAACTTGCAGTGTATAATGGGAAAATCGCTGTAGTTTGGGAAGATGATAGAGGTGGACATTCAAAACCTTTTGATATCGTCGCAAATATATACAATGGAAGTTCATGGCAATCAACAGATGAAAGAGTAGATAACTCTCCGGGGTTTACTAATCAATTAAATCCTACAGTTTCATATAAAAATAATGAAATTTATGTGGCATGGGAAGATTGGCGTGATGAATCCAAGAGTGAAATTTATTTTAATAAACATTCCAGTGGGTCTTGGGGAAATAATGATATTAATATTAGTCATGGAATTCTGGGATATAATCAAACTAATCCTCAAATTACTGCAGATAATAGTGGTAATATTTATGTGGCTTGGGAACATAAATCTAATTATTTCATTATAGGTGGAAAATTGCCTTTAGGTTCGGTTTCATTCGGAGAATATACAAATGGAGACTGGAGCCAAGAAGATATAAAGATAAGTACTGATTCAGCCGTTGCATCACCAGATATTTCAACCTCAAATGGAAAGATATATGTTTGTTGGGAAGATAATCGAGATGTATATAATACTGATATTTATTTTAATGAAAGTGTGAATGGAATATGGGGGGCTGTAGATATAAAAATTAACCATGAACCCGATTCTCCATCAAATGCCAATCAGTCAAATCCTTCCATTACATCTGATTCAAACAACATTTATATTGTTTGGGTTGATGATCGTGAAGGAAATGATATTTATTATAATATTCGGGAAGGGTCTGAATGGCGTGATTATGATACAGAAATAAGTCATGATCCAGGATATTCAACACAAAATTTACCTACTATTGCAATTTATAATGATGAGATTTATGTGGCATGGGAAGATAATCGAGATGGAGATTATAACATATATTATAATGACTACCAAGAACGATACTTAACGAGTTACCCTGAAAATCCTACTTTAGATGTTGGAGCTGATGGGGACATAGAATGGAATTATAATGGTGAGTTCGCCATCAAACGAAAAGTTCAAGATTTTTCAGACGAATTGGAATCATATTTAAACAACCATAAAAGTGAAGAGGATATGGTAACTGTGCCATTAAAGTTCAACTCAGATACTGTAGGTAAAATTAATGTTTCAAGCATTAAACTATTTTATGAAATCCGACCTTACATTGATAATAATTTTATAAATAATTGCAGTTTTGGAATTTTTAGTGTTAACTATTCAACACCAATTGTTCATGCAAATACAATAGCAAAAAGCACTAATGATGGAATCCATCTGAATACCGGTAAATTAATTTCAAACCAAAATAGCATATATTCAAACAATGTGGGCATAAACTCAACCTCTGGGATATTGAATTTAATTGATAGCATTTTAGCAAATAATGAAATGGGTATTATAAGCATTGCTTCTACATATATCATTACTGGTTCTGATTTTTATAATAATAATTTAACTTCGTTAAAAGTTATTGATTCTGCGTTAATGATAGCTACGAGTAGCATAATTAATAGCAAAACAAGCTTTGATGGTATCGAGAGTGACATTGTAGTTGATAACTGTACAATTAATAGCACGAATTTTGATTTTAAAATAAAAGATGATTCACATGCTGTTCTAATAAATACTTCACATGATCAGGATAAATTATCTATTATCAACCAATCAGATTTATCGGTAAATTGGTATCTTCATGTTAGATTGTTACATGAAAATGAGACTGGTGTAGATGGTGGATATATTTCGATTTATAATAACTCATATACTATTTTTCCACCACCCATAATACCCCCCATTTTACGTAATGATTTCATAACTGACACAAACGGCTATGTAAATTGGATTTTATGTAATGAATACATAATCGAGTCAAATGATTTTAGAGTATATGATACTCCACATACAATTCAAGTAGGTGATAATAATCTAGTGACTATACCAATGGATATCAGTAAAACTGTCAAGTTATATTATGGAAAAGACACCGATTTAGATAAAATATATGATACAATTGAAAATAAGGGTAATACATTATGGTTTGAAGCAGAACATCATATTCGCAAACCAGATCAAATCATTTCCTATGAAAATTACGGTGACGCTAGTAACTTCCAAACGGTAGAGCGACAAGCGAATTCTAAACATATAATCAACAATACATTTCCACTTGCCCTATCGGGATTAGGTACATATCAATGCTTTATTCGTGCAAAAATTGCAAACTCACCAAGTTATGAAAATATAAGTATAAATATTTCTATTTATGAAAATGATACGCTGTTGGTTGATAGTGATAAACATTTTATCACTCCAAAATATGAATGGTATTCAACACCTAGTTTTAAACCCCATATAAAATATGTAAGATTGGTTATAGATGATTTGGACTCGGGGACTGAAAATATCTATGTGGACAAAGTCATGTTGGTCAGAATTAAAAATAATGATGATGTTGATACATATTCAAATGTCGGCCAAACCACAGATCCACTTGACCCCGATACCGAACGAGACCAAATTATCGATGGATTAGAGGTTAGAACTAATACTTACTGGTATGAAGCTGAAGATTATATATATAATACCTCCAATCAGATTAAAGACGATATAAATGCAAGTAATGCAAAAACAGCCATTCATGACTTTGGAATTAGAAATATAACCCAAATAACAACTCTATTAATTCCAACATTAAATTCTAAATATAGATATTATATAAAAGCCAGAAATAATACTATTAATCCTAATTCTTTCATTAATGTTTCAGTTGATAATGGCACCTACATATATTATTTCGAATTTAAGCTTACGGATAAATACGAATGGTATTCAACATCTGAAATAATACCAAATTTTCCATTTGATTCTGGTAATTTAACAATAATTGTGTTTGATGATACGGATCCGAATTTGATTGATAATTATCCTTATGCTTATGTTGATAAAATTATGTTGGTAGATATTTCTGAAATATTCGTTGATAAATTTTCAGATAGTTCATTTAAAAAGACAGTTAACGTTACTAGTTATGGATATAACAATAGTGCAAGTTTAAAAATTCCATATGATGCTACCGCTACTACTGCTACGATAGATATTTGGGGCACAACATCGTCAAAATATGTACCAGAATCTGGTGTTTGTCATAATCCGGCAAGTTATAATGATAAAATCGTTTATGAAAAATCTGGTGAAATTTTCATTTACTATACTTCAACAGGGAATGAATATGGTATTACATCAGGTTTTGGAGTTAATCCCTCAACACCTTCAATTCATGAGAACAAAATTGTTTGGTCAGATTATCGAAACGGCGATGATCCAGATGCGAATCCAGATATTTATATGTATGATTTAGGGCCAGATGGTGAGTTTGGTACAATTGATGATGGAGAAATGGGGGGGTACCAAATTACTATTGATCCCCCTGCCATATATTATCACCAATTATGTCCAGATATTTGGGGAGATTATATAGTCTGGGAAAATCACAGTATGGAACCATCTAATGTAAATATTCATTTCTATGATTTATCGGCAGATACGGATTATGATGGTATACCAAACTATCAAGAACAAGACCGGCCAAATCGAGATCCTGCTGAATTAAATATAACAGATGATCAAAATTCACAGTATAATCCTTCAATTTCCGAAAATAGAATAGTATGGGCAGATGATAGAAACGGCCCTTGGGATATTTATATGTATGATCTTTCAATAGTTATTGAGAAATATAATAGTTATAAAGAAAGGCGAATGACAACAAATATTTATAATCAAAGATGTCCAGATATCTATGGGGACAGAATAGTATGGCAAGATGACAGAAGTGATGATTGGGAAATTTATTTGTATGATTTATTAACAGAAACCGAATTAAAATTATATGGATGTTCTAATAAAGATGAAGTAAGTCCTGCGATTTTTGGCGATAAAGTAACCTGGGGGCATCAAGAAGGTTTAGGAAATTCAGATATCTATGCATATGATTTATCGGTTGATTCTGATTGGGATGGCGTTCCGAATTATTTAGAAAATCCAACACCTTTAAATGATCCTGCATTATTAATGATATCGACAAACAATTCTAATCAAAACAATCCTGCTATTGGTGGGGACATTATTGTGTGGGAAGTTTCGGATGATATTTATTATTGCTATCAAAGTTATACTCTGGATGTTGGGAATGATGGTGATTCCGATTGGCATCATAATGAATTATTCACTATTCCTGAAGCGACTCAGAACTTTGCAGGGGAGATAAATGAATACTTAGAAGAGCATCAACAAGATATTATTGATGGTTTCATATATGTACCATTGAATTTTTCATCGGAAACTGAAGGTAAAATTAAGCTTACAAACCTCACTATTGATTTGGAATTCTTAATAGATCCAATAGATATAGATACCGACAGTGACAATTTAAATGATGGTAATGAAATTTTTAGATTCTTTGGTTATGATATCTTAGAAATGGAAGATGCGATCCAAATAAAAGAGTGGATACCTTCATATCTTGAACTTGTGAGCATTCATCAACAAGGTCTGGTTGAATTTAAATTAGATACATCTACAACTATGCATCAAACCTATGTGACTTTAGTTTCATCTCGTAATCTTACAAAAAAAGAGGATAAACCCGAAGGGTATCGGGATAGTTGGATAAAATTACGAACACATATAAATGAAACTGGTTTATATAAATTTAAAATTGATCCAAAGTTAAATGATGGTGAAGACTTGGGATTTGAAATAAAAGAAGATACTTCTTTATGGGCTTATAAATATGTTGGTAATGCAGAATATTATACATACTATCCGGTAAAATTAAGCACTATGGGTGAACATATCCAAATAAATAAAACAATAGCAGATTATATAAGGAAAATAATTGCAAATGCAACGTATATTTCAATAGAAAGAAGTGGTACTGAGGTAATAGAACCCATAAATAAGTCAGTAATTTCAACAGCTTCGATCTCTAAAGTTCAAATGGGTACATCCATTGACGGTATTTCTACAGGTAATATCGCAGTCGATGCAGATTGGGTTTATACCGCAGAATACAAATTATCACAACATACTGATTATATGATAGTAATAGGTTTGAATTTAGAGCTTGTGCCTCCCGAACTTCTACCTGAATTTAAAAACAATCCAAATATCGATTCCGAAGTTCCTGATAATCTTCCATGGGAAAATATTACTTTCATAAAATTGGATAATTTAGATTGTATTCGAGTAGAACGACAAACATTAAACCCATTAACAATTGATGCCGATAAAGATGGATTATCAGATGGTTTTGAAGCTAATGATACTTTATTCCCATTAAATGCAGATGCAGATGGTGACGGTTTAAACGATTATATTGAAATGTTTGAATCTGGTACAAATTTTGCATATAGAGATACTGATTTAGATGGCATTCGTGACGGTGTCGAACTTGGATATACACAATCTGAAATAGAAGCAAGTCATGGAGAAATAAAATCACCAGGTTCATGGATAGAACGGATTGCCCATTATAATACGCCCTATGAATATACACCGATAAATAACTGGGATGCAGATAATGGTAACACAGTAACAGATCCGTTCGATACAGATACCGATGATGATTTTCTACCTGATGGTTGGACCGATGGTTGGTATTATCGTCCATCACCTATTGATCCGTCCTCATCTAGAACTTATCATACCAATAATAACCGTTATAAAGATGTTAATAATTGGAGATATGATGAAAAATATTGGGGTATAAAAAATGCCTTGGATAATATTGTACAGATTTATGAAGGTGAAGACCTAAATCTTGATGGTAAACAAAATCAAGACATTAGTGGTTGGGGCTTCGATAATATGACCTTTACTAGGAAAGATACCACTGGAGAAACAAGTCCAATTTCCGATGATACCGATAGTGATGATATTCCAGATGGCTATGAGGTCTGGTATTCTCATTTAGAACCTTATTTCTATTTGAATACAACATCAAATCAATATGAATATATTTTAAATCCTACTGAATGGGGTGACAAATATTTTGATAAAGATGTTATTGAAACATCCTTTGTTTCGTATGGCCCCAGTCCTTCCACGAAGTATTTTGGTAATTATAAAGCATTAGCCCAAAGAATTTCTATTCCCGCGGGCTATAATTTTGGTAATATTTCTAAAATATCGATTCATCTGAATTTATACAATGCATTAAAAGCTAGAGGTGAAATTTGGTATGGCGATCCAAATGCTCAAGAAAGTCAAAGGACACCAATAGGTTTAATAACTTATTTAGATAATTGTATTCTTGAAGATAATGGATGGTATTCATTCGACATCCCAGATTCAGTTTTCGATATCTATTCTGAACTTGATATGGGGGGTATAGATTATTATATAGTAATCCGATATATTGATGAAACCTATGGGTGGACTTATCAAGTTGAATCAGTAAAAAGAGCTTTTGGACAAACTAGTTCTGGAGGTTGGAATACCTTAGAGTCTCCATATACGAAATTCGATTATCGTTTATATACATTTGATTTCGATAATGCCGGTGATAACTTAACAAATCTCGGGGAGTATATAGTAGGAACAAATCCAAAAAATAATAATTCGGATACAATCAAAATTGGCAATAAACAATATAGTGATAATTTAGAAGATGGTACTGAAGTTGGGTATCAAATAAATGATACATTATCAAGTAATCCCAATCCAAAGGGTGGAATAATATTTAGAACAAATATAAACGATGGAGCATTGAAATTCAATAATTATGATAACTCAAGTGCTTGGATACAATATGATGGTGATGGTAATGGCACAACAATTAATACTGGTCATTATTACAATTATTCATGCACCCAGATAAATCCTAAAGCCTCAGAACCAAGTACAAGTAAAGAAAATATTCTACTTTTTATATTAGAAGATGGTACTAAAATTTATTTGAGCCCAGAGTCAGGCCATAATAAACTGTATATTTGGAAACCAGGCGTGAATCTGGAAAATTATAAAACCGATACAAATGATATAAAATATTTAGAGGGAAAATGCATAGTTTTTAATAAAACAGTTACAGTGGATATGTCAAACTTAACATTGGATGTAAATTATAGGAATCAAGAGTTCTATGTATCCGATCCATTTAATTACGATACAGATTCTGATGGTATAAAAGATGGCAATGAGATTAATTGGCGAGATGAATCTGAAATTTCAGCTTTAGATCCCGATACTATCATAAATGTAAGAGATTCAGATTCTGATAATGACGGAATTGAAGACGGTCGTGAACTGAATTGGAGTGAAGATTTTGAAATCGATACTGATAGCATTGTAAATATGATCGATCCTGATTCGGATGGCGATGGATTATATGATGGCGATGAACCATCTTGGTGGGCAGATACTGATCGAGATGGAGCAAAGGATATGCTTGATAAAGATTCGGATGATGATGAACTTGACGATGGCCCTGAAGTTGAGCCGTATAAAAAAGATAATTCCTCTGATATGGAATCCGTAGAATTGATTACTAATTTAAAAACACCAAAGGGTATAGATATTGATTACTCAGGAAATATATTCTTTATTGAAAACGAATATCCAACAGGGACTGAGTCAATAAAAATAATTAGTAAGGAATATGATGAAATCGAACCTATTGACAATAGCGCAAATGTACATGAATTATTAAGTTCAAATTATCTTTTCGATCCTCATGATTTAGTGGTGGATAGAGAAGGAAATATTTATTATACTGAAGATCAACCATCTGGAAATGATTATTTAAAAATGTTACCATATGGATATAACGTCAGCAATCCCTCAGAAAATGCAGAAACAATAAAAATATTGTTAAATAGCAGCATTGGGGGAATCTCAGATCCTAAAGGAATAGCAATTGATGGTAATGGAAACATATTTTATACGTCATATAATAGTCTAAAAATGTTACCTACAGGTTATAATCTCAATAATACAACTGCTAATGCAGAAAATGTAAAGACTTTATTAAGTGGAGTATCAAATATTCATGGACTCAGCATAGACACTATGGGCAATTTATATTTTACAATTGAAAGTGCTAGTGGTAGTATTTGCAAATTAAATTCTGATTATGCGATAGATAATTCCAGTAAGAATTACTATAAAACTTTGCTTGCCAATTTAAATAGCCCTCAAGATATAGATATCGATGCTTCATACAATATTTATTTCACATGTGGTGATGATGTAACCTTAATACCCTCATCTTATTTTGAAAATTATCCAAGTTTAAATATAAAAAAGATAATAACAGTAATTAGTACTTCGAATTCTTATTATCCTGAGTATTTAACCGTGAATGGGAGAGGGGATGTATTTTTCACGGTAAAAGGTGTGGGTGAAACAACTTATCAACGCGTCGAAAAAATTCGTACTACTAGAACAAGTCCAATACTTAATGATACAGATTTTGATGGGTTATGGGATGGGTATAATATAACAATTAATGGTGATGTTAAACATCCCGGGGAGTTAGATAAGCATCATGTATACCAAACAGGTAATGAAACCTATCAATTAGAATCCGATTCTGACTTCGATGGGTTGTTAGATGGTCAAGAGGTTGCAGGAATTTTTGTTGAAAATGATGGTGATGACTACTGGAAAGGTTGGTGTATTCAAGTACAATATGTTTCATCTGGGTGTTATGAACAAGGAACAAACCATTTACAAAATGTGAGTTCAGATCCTATGGATAATGATGGCGATACAGACAATGACGGAATTTCTGATTATTTAGAATATAGATATACGGATCCAACAACGAATGATACCGATGCTGACGGTTTAAATGATACAACAGAAGATAAAAATAAAAATGGCAGACTAGATGCTGAAGAAACCAGCCCAATAGATCGAGATACTGATGATGATAGACTTCCGGATGGTAACATGTCAATTAGTAATTATTGGGTTGGTGAAGATAGGGATTTGGATGGAATTATAAATAGTAGCTGTGAATCAGACCCATTAAATTCGGATACGGATGGCGATATGGTGCCGGATGGGAATGAATATTATTATGAAAATGCCAATGATGTAATTACACGCTATAGTGATTCGGATGGGGATGGATTAATGGATATTTTAGAACATGATTCTGATTATGACGGTTTGGATGATGGCGTGGAAAATTGGGATTTAGATGATGAATTAGACGAAGGTGAATTACAATATTATACTGGTGGCACCCAATCAGGCAAAATCGAATCAGATCCAACAAACCCAGATTGTGATGGTGATGGCTTATTGGATGGTGCGGAGCCAATGGGATTTATAGATTTAGATCGGGACGGATTTATTAACATATGGGATCAAGATTCAAATATAATTGGTAATACCGCTCCTGAAGGCAGTAGAGATTATGATGATGTATTTGTAATATTCAGAACTGATGCAGAAGATGACAAAACACTTGCAGATAATGGCAGTTATATTGGCGAAGGTCCAGATAGCAAATTAGATTATGTTCAAAATACAGAAATTGCAGTTTTATACAATAAAATATATCATAAGTTATACAGCGATGGGTATTGGTATGACCAAAATAATGATAATAAAACAACTCCTCACGGACCTGGGGATTGGCAAATAACTAATATTTATCGATATAAATATAGTAGTGATCAATCTAATCCAAATGAAAATGAACTTCATAATATTTCATTAAATTATACAGAATTTCCGAGCGAATATGATATACCTATACTTGAAGATGATAATGGAGATCCGATAATTACAAAATACCTAGATGTAAAAACACCAGAGGGTTACAATGTATATCTTGAAGATGCAAATGGTCAACCAGAATCCACAGATAATATTATTATCGAGTTAATAAATGAAAGTATATATGTGCGATTCGAACCTTATTCTATGGGAACAATAAATACATCGATTCACTCAATTCCAAAAAGTACACCTTTCGAACCAAATTATGTTGGAAAACATCAGGAATTTTATGATCCACGATTGGCATTAAACATGGATCTTGATTTTGATGGTATTAGTAATACCGAAGAACTTTTATTTGGAACAAATCCATATGATGCGGATACAGATAACGATGGGATTATTGATGGAGCAGAAATAAATTGGAATTTAGATGTGGATGGAGATGGAAGTTTGATTTATGTCCAATATAATGATACATTTGGATGCCATAATATAACGTATAATTCAGGTATTAATGCTTTAGATTATGATTCTGATGATGATGGGATTTGGGATGGTGTTGAGTTTGGACTGACTGATGTTATGCATAAAACCCATTCTAAAGATAATATCACGAACAATCACATTAATTGGACCGATAATGAAACCATTGATCCACCAAATTACGATTTTGATTTGAAGTTTAAAGCTGATGAAGATCCAACTACAATTACAAACATGAGCAATGAAGACACCGATTTCGATGATTTAGATGATGGTGCCGAAGATAGCAATAACAATGGTAAGGTAGATTCAAATGAACCTAACCCAAGAGATGCGGATTCCGACGACGATGGCGCAGCAGACGGGCATGCGAAGGAAGGTGTTGACGATAGTGATGAAGATGGCATCAAGAACTGCTTGGATTACGATTCCGATAATGATGGCGTGTTTGACGGGACTGAACTGGGTGTTACTACGCCGATACCTGAGACGGATGAGATTAAAGGGACGGATATAGACTCTTCACATTTTGTAATTGATAGTGATCCGTCAACTACTACCGATCCAACGGAACCAGATGATGATGGCGACCATTTGCTAGATGGTTTAGAAGACAAGAATCACAACGGTGCTTTTGATGACGGTGAGACCGACCCGTTAGAGGTAGATACCGATGGTGATGGTTTATATGATGGCTCAGAAGAAAATCAATATGGTTATTCTGGGGAAGATTCTAATGATAATGGTGTTGTAGACACTGATGAAAGTGACCCACAGAAAAAAGACACTGATGGTGATGGACTTTGGGACGGTGATGAGGTTGATCCACAGCATATAGATTATGATAAGTACAATAATAGAGTGAAAGCTGGTTATTGGTATTCTTCAGAGCCTTACAATGTTGACACTGATGATGATGGCTTGAATGATAATCAAGAAATTATTGGTTGGGACGTAAGAATATTTTGGGAAGCAACTTTAGAGACTGTGAAAGGGCCGTATGGGGTATTTTCTGATCCGGATGTGAAAGATACGGATGATGATGGATTAAAGGATGATCTGGAATTCGCATATGGTGCTGATCCTGATGAAGATGATACTGATGACGATAATGTGGATGATGATGTTGAGGTTGAGAGAGGCGATAATCCATGCGGGATTGAGGGAAGGCCGCCGGAGATTACTAAATTAGAAGTAAGTGCTGCACCTGTAGTAGATGATTATCAAGGCACACCATATTTAAAAGGCTGGGATGTAACTGTTAGCATTACTACTGAGGATTCTGCCGGGCCGTATAAATTCAAACTAAAGGCATTGGGTGGGTTGCCGGTTGAAGTCGAATTACAAGAGGAGAAAGAAGACGGATATTATAAAACTGAGATTGATGGCTCGGCTACGGTCTATGTTGAGAATGATGGCAGTTGGGATTATTGTTCAGCGTTTATTACTTCCACTGAGGATTCCGTTGGTAATGTGCTTGGAACTTATATTGTTGGCAACGGTTTACCGCAATATTCAAATAATATTTTAAACATAATTAACAATGGTGAGGATGCGGTGAAGTATAAGAGGGACGTGACTGGGGTTGAATATGAGAGTGTGCCTAGAGATGTAATGAATGTAGAAATAATAAATTGGCTAGCAGAAAAAATAATTGAAAAAATACAATATATTATAGAGAGAATTAAAATCGATGCAGATGATTATAATAAAAGTAAAATAGTTCAGTTTGCTTTTGGATCTAGCGATAGAATAAATGAAAATACAGATGAAATTCTGGATTTCATCGATAATTTTAATTGGACTTATGGGGTTCACAATGAGGGAAAAACACGAGGAAAACTCGCAGGATATTATACTTATGATGAAGCCCTAGATTATTTGATATCTCTCGCGGATTTAATTATTGAATATGATTATTCGCAGAATCGTAATCTATGTAATTTCCTTTATGTACACTTTTTAGAGCTTTTTGAGGAGAATTTATACATTGATAAAGATGAAGATGGTTTAACCTTAATTTGGGAGAAAATATATGGTACATCAGATGAAAATAGCCCTGATTATGATGGAGATGGGCTTTTAGATGGCGAGGAATTTGTTGTAACCTTTAGAACAAATGTAATGAATGGAAGATATGATGTCGATGATTTTTCTAACTATATCTCGGTTCAATTTGACCCTTGGAAACCAGGAATTGGTCAATTATGGCAGTGCAATTATTTTAATACTGAGGATTATTTATATAAAGTAGGAGATAAAATATTTTTCTGTGGCAGATGGCATATTGTTACATATAAATATTTTTTAGGATATACTGTTGAAGGATATAGAATTCATATGGTAAAAATTTCACTTGAAGAAAGGAAGGATACGTACAATGTGCTAATAAGTATAGAAATAAATAAAAATAATTATGCAATTTATTGCAATTATAATTTTGATAGTTGTTACCCTAATCCAAAAGCATCATTGCGAGAGATTATTGTGAGATATACTGACCCGAAAGATGAAGATACAGACAATGACGGATTATGGGATGGCTGGAGAAACGATAATAATCATAATAATAAATGGGAAGATGGTGAGGGATATGGAGAAATAGGAGACCCAGGAGAAGAGAGCTCCTATTATAGTGGAAATAAGGGGAGTATTCTTTCATTGCTCAACGGTAATCGTGATGAAAAACCCGACCCATTAGTAAAAGATATTTATGTTGAAGTTGATTGGATGGAACCTGATATCAGAACATTTTATTCATGGGAGGATTTGTATCAATTTGATGAATTTGGACGCCCTCCCGACGAGATTGAGTATATATACTTGAGTGGTATTATTGTGGGTTATAAGGGAATATGGAAACATGAATTTAAAGTTGAGGCTCAGAATAAAGTGAAGAAAGCTTTCAGAGATCATAACATTGTATTGCACATTGATGACGGATGCATGGGTGGGGGCGAGGATATTCCTCATGAGGATCCTAATCCCAATACAGATCCTAATGATCTATACTATAATCCTGATCCTTCGATATATATAGCAAAAGATGGTTTGCACTATCTTTATGAAAATTCTTTCAGCGATTCTAGAACAGATATCTTTCATTATTGCGTGATTGCACATTATGGAGTGTATAATGGACAAAAAAGAAATGCAGACGGAGGCTCTCTAATTGGAGATTATATAAGAAAAGGTTTTGTTATTTTTGATGGTAGAATCAATGACCCGAATGTAGATAGTTCAATAGGTAAGGTCTTTATGCACGAACTTGGACATAATTTAGGTTTAGATTGGTATACTTTTCATGGAATTGATAGAGATGATATTCCAATATCCACCTATAGGAGTTCTATGAATTATAATGCGGGGGGTGATATTGTGGATTATTCAGATGGAAGCAGAGAGACTGATGGAAATCCCTCTGATGCCGTGGGAGTTGATCATAATGATTGGGAAGACCTTAACCTTGCATATTTTATTACTTAAAGGGGAGTTTGGATAAAATGACAAATTGGAGAGTTTTAATAGTATTAATTATCGTGACTACCATTTTCTGTGCCGGATGTCTAGAAAATAATCATAAGGATAATAAAAGTAAAACTTCAAAAAGCATAGATTCAGGTATTTATGAGGTGTGGATAAATACGACAGAAAATTCTAGTTATGAAGTCCTTCTACCTATTCCTATTCTAAAAGATAATAATGACGTTATATGTGTGATAATGGAAGAATTGAAAATTTCAGGGATTGAAACATATGAAATAATAAATACAACCTATGGTAAAGCATTTAGAATTCACTCAAATAAATCGGCAAATATTTATGGCAATTTTGAATTTGTGAATGAGTTTCATCAGGAATATTATTTTAATGAAATAACTTTAAGAAGCAATAATACAACAAGCGATCCTGAAGAAATCCTCTATTGGTTATATTGCAATAGCTCAAAGCCAAATTTGGTTATCTCCTTCCACACGTTTTGTAGGCATGAAACTGTAGGTGGAAAGATTCATGGGTATACAAACTTTGAATGGGAGATAAAAAATTATCATCTTAAAGAAGGTTGGCAAGAGGTGAATTTATATAAAGAATTCATAATAATAGGATAATCCAATTCTAATGTTTCATTGTCATAAAATCAATGATAAAGTTGTATAAAATCCCAGCTTCATGCTTCTTCTTCGCGCATGCGCATAGAGCGATGAAGAGTGGGTGTATCTGCAGGGGGGAATGGTGGGGGATGGCAACCAAGCTCAGAGATTCCAGATTAAGGGTGTGGCTAAATCGATTAGGTGAATCTGAGCAACTTGGCAAACGAGCTGGATTGAAATAAATAAATTATGCCTGATTTAAACAATAAATACATGGAGCATAATAAATTATGTCGATAACAAAATGTTATTTTGATCTTGAACCAATTAAAAGTATAGATGATTATTCAAAACATATCGAATATTTAAATAAAAAAGGTCATTGGATATTTCGAGGACATAGAGAATCAAATTGGCAATTAATACCTGGAACTGGAAGATATCCAAAAAGAAGTTATGATGAAATATTGAAATGTTGGGTATATAATAGACTTAATTATACATTAAAAAATTATGC
>CBDVCJ010000042.1:0-19517 GCA_965372445.1 uncultured Thermoplasmata archaeon
ATTCTGTAAAGAATTTTTAGCCCGAGGTAATGAGCGAAGTTCATTACCGCAGACCCCTAATAAATTATAACTGGATAACATTAAATATTCATATCTCAGTCTCCTCGCAATTCAATTTTTAAAAAATTTTGAAGGTGAGGGTTAATCATGATAGGTAGTAAATTGAAGCGAATAGCAACGATCAGTTTAGCTATGTTTATGGTGTTTTCAGTCATCCAGATAATGCCATTTGAGCTTGATGTTGTGGAGAATGCAAGTGCAGGTTCAACCTGGCTCGAAGATGACTGGTCAGGAGCAGGAGGTTATGATTATGGTAATTCATCGCATATAGACGCAACAACAAATCCAGGTGAAGTTAGAATTGCATACGAACCTGAACTAATAATAACAGATGCAATGAATAGGCGTATCGTTAAAACCAAGATCGATGGAAGTGGATGGCAGACCAATGGAAGTCAAGGAACAGGTCAATGGGAATATGGTAGACCAGCTAGTCTTAGCTATGATAAAGATACAGGTTTCATATATATTATTGATAGGGATAATGATCATATTACAAGATCCAGGATAGATGGAACCGGATGGCTAACCTATGGTACAACCGGTGCCGGAGTTGGCAATTTTAATGATTCGCGTGGGATAGATCATGACCCATTAACGGGA
The DNA here is from genome assembly GCA_965372445.1 of uncultured Thermoplasmata archaeon. Taxonomy (GTDB): domain Archaea; phylum Thermoplasmatota; class Penumbrarchaeia; order JAEHCK01; family CBDVCJ01; genus CBDVCJ01. The sequence continues at coordinate 664 of CBDVCJ010000042.1, forward strand.
TATGTTTATGTAGCAGATCGCATTAATAATCGAATCGTAAAGACCACGATGAATGGCTCGTATTGGCAGAGCTATGACGGAGGTGGAAGTCCTTTTAGTGGCCCCGTGGGTATCAAACTCTATAATGAAACGGGATTAGAAGAGTTATACGTTGCCGAGCGAACCAATTCCAGAATTGTTAAAACCAATATGATAGGTGGTGGTTGGACTGCCTACGGTTCCTGGGGGACTGGATCAGGTCAATTCAATTGGCCAAGTGATTTATTTTTCGATAACAGTTCTGGGACCGAATGGATTTACGTTGCAGATGAATTTAATAACAGAATTGTAAAAACCCAGATCGATGGTACTGGTTGGACCACTCTTGGTACTTTCGGTTCAGGTGTCGGTAAGTTCGACCAACCACGTGGGATTTATTATAATAATGTCACAGGATTTTTATATATCACAGATAGTGGCAATGATCGAATTGTTAAAACAAAAATGGACGGGACCGGCTGGGAAACTTTTGGTACAAGTGGCTCAGGCGTAGGTCAGTTCACAGCACCACATGGGATCGATGTTGGTAATTTCAGTTATCTAACAAATGGCACCCTAAGCTCGAAGAGCTTTAATGTTGGCCCCAATTCATTCTTAAAGAACATTACATGGAATGCTAATGTACCGGCTAATACCGGGTTGAAGCTCCGTATCAAAAGCGCAGATTCCAAAGTGAATTTGTCGTTGAAAAGTTTCGTTGGCCCTGACGGTGGTACGGGAACCTACTATACCACCTCAGGTCAAGACATCTGGGCAGGCCATTTCGGTGATGCGTTTATCCAATACAAAGTATATTTGAACACAAGCGATGACACTATCACGCCAATATTGTATAATATCAGCATAAATTACAATCTATTCCCGGCGCCACCGACACCCACAGCGCCACCAGATGATTCTTGGACAAGTGATAATACCCCGACCTATAACTGGAGTTTTGTGGATTATGACCCAGGTAATTATCAAACCTCATTCCAATTTCAACTTGATAATGATACCGGTTTTGTCATCCCGAACAACGATACCAGCGAACTCGTTTCCGGCATATCATCCTACACCTCCACATCACCGATCGGAGATGGCAAATGGTACTGGCGGGTCAGAACCAAAGATGACGACGGTAATTGGAGCACATATAGTAATCCCTGGGCACTGAATATTGATACCCAGCCACCGACCTCATCGATATCCGTGCCAGTGAATGGTGTATTTTATAATACCTTGACCACGATTTCGGGCACGGCGTCCGATGGTACTGGTATTGGTATCACAACAGTTGAAATTATGATCATTCGCAACAGTGATGGTTGGCATTGGAACGGAACCGGCTGGAATAGTACTCCAACTTGGCTGCTGGTTTCGGGTACAACCGCCTGGAATTACGATACCAGTGCGGTTTCCTGGACCTCTGGGTTACAATATACTGTGATCTCGCAGGCAAATGACAGCTTGAACAACCTCGAGACGTTTGGAGCGGGCAACACTTTCAATTTTGATAATGAAACCCCGACTTCAACTATCATCAATCCTGCAGATACTACTTATCATAATAGCCTACCAATGATCTCCGGCAGCGCTTCCGACACGGGTGGTGCGGGTGTTGATCATGTCAATATTAGCATCAAGAACAATGCGGACAGTTTATATTGGAGTGGATCGGCGTGGGTCGGTTCCGAAACCTGGCTTAATGTAACCGGGACAACCACATGGTCGAAGAGTTCGGGATTACCTACATGGGTTAGCGGCAATAATTATACATTAAGGTCACGAGCAACAGATAATATTTCAAATGTTGAAACACCTAGTACAGGCACCACATTTTATTTTGATTTGGACCTTCCCACATCGTTAATAACTGCCCCTATAAATGATACCTGGTATAATTCACTAATATCGATCACTGGCACTTCTGCGGATACAGGCGGCGCTGGTGTTGACTATGTCAATGTTTCGATCAAGAACGATACCAGTGGTTTATACTGGGATGGTGCCGCCTGGGGCGTCTCCGAAGCTTGGTTAGCAGTGACAAGTACGACATTCTGGTTTAAGAATTCCGGTTTACCAGTTTGGGTAAGTGGCAATACATACACTGTAAGTTCACGTGCAACAGATATCGTTCCCAACGTCGAGGTGCCGGGTTTAGGCACCACATTTTATTTCGATAATGACATCCCGACCTCCGCGATAACTACCCCTGCGAACAATACGTTTTTGAATACCTTAACCTCGATCTCAGGGTCGGCACTTGACACCGGTGGCTCAAATTTGAATATCGTGCAGCTCGAAATTAAACGCACGAGTGATGGTGCAACCTGGAACGGAACAGGCTGGAACAATACCGTCCAAACCTGGCTGAACACCACGGGCACCACCGCCTGGAGCTACGACACCAGCGGCGTTACTTGGACCTCCGAGGAGTGGTTCGAGATTCGCGCGAGTGCTGAGGATAATGCAAGTAATTTGGAAATCCCGACGGATTGGACAGCATTCTATTTCGACGACATCCCCCCCTCCCCGGTCTCGATCATCATTAATAATGGCTCTACTTATACCAATACAACGTCCATAACTTTAAACCTAACCACCTTCGACTCGGGCTCAGGTGTGAACCATGTAGCCTACAGCGATAATGGCTTGGTCTGGACGCCCTGGGAGCCATACACGCAATACCGTCCCTACACACTACCGTCCGTCGACGGTTCGAAGCGTGTATATTACAAGGTCCAAGATTTGGCCAACAACACCGTCATCGTAAGTGATACCATTATACTAGATACAACCCCGCCAATGTTCTTATCGATATTGATCAACAGTGACGCCACCTATACCAATTCTACCCAAGTTAACTTGGACTTGGGTGCAACAGACCTGGGCTCGGGCCTGAATAGGATGGCATTCGGTACCGACGGAATAACCTGGACACCCTGGGAGAGTTTCAATACCTTCAAAACCTTCAATTTACCTGCTGGGGATGGCCCTAAGTTCGTGTTCTTTATGGTTGAAGATCGCGCGAACAATACCGCCCAGTCCGCAGATTCGATCATCCTCGATACTGTAGCACCAGAAAATCTGTTTATATTATTTAACAACGGTGACAATTATACAAACATAGTTTATCTAGATCTGGCTTTAAATGCTACGGATGAAACTTCAGGAGTGTACCAAATGTCATTCAGCACGAATGGTACGGATTGGAGCGAGTGGGGTGATTTTGCGACTTCACTATCGCCTACTATTTTAGGTCCTGACGGTCTATACACTTTCTATTTCAGAGTTAAAGACTACGCAAATAATATTGCAGAGCCCGTCAACGACTCAATCTATCTCGATCGATTAGCGCCCGATCCAGTAACGATCACGATAAACGATGATGAGGTCTATACCAATTTGGAAATCGTCGATCTAACGCTATTTGCAGAAGATTTAGGCTCAGGTATCAACAGGGTATCATACAGCACCGACAATATCGTTTGGACAGATTGGGAAGCTTACGGCACGACCAAACAAATTACACTCCCCACAGGCGATGGGGTTAAGAGCGTTTATTTCAGGGTGGAAGATATGGCTAATAATACCGGCTCGGCCTTCGATGATATCATACTTGATACCGAGCCCCCAATCGAGCTATCGATCTCGATCAATGACGACGCGCAATATACTAATTCCGAGGATGTTTCTCTAATCTTAAGCGCTGTGGATAACACCTCGAGTGTCTCTCAAATGGCGTTCAGTACCGACAGTCTGAACTGGGATGCTTGGGAACCCTACAACACCACTAAATCATATACGCTCAGTAGCGGCGACGGCCCCAAGGTCGTTTATTTCAAGGTGCGGGATATGGTAAATAATACTGCGCTTGCACAGGATACAATAGTGCTTGATACAACAGCACCGGCCCCGATCTCAATTGTTATCAATGACGACGAGATCTATACCAATTCATTATCCGTAACTTTGACGTTAACCGCGAGCGATTCTGGTTCCGGCATAGCACAAATGGCATTTAGTACAAATTCACTGGACTGGACGACCTGGGAAACCTTTGCCACCACCAAATTATTTACTCTTGAGAATGTAGACGGCTATCAGAATGCATATTTCAGGGTGAGCGACAACGCGGGTAACCTCGGCACAGACGGCGATACAATAATATTAGATACCACCCCACCGCATTCATTATCGATCTCGATCAATGAAGGTACAACCGAAACCGACGAGTTAAATGTAAGCCTGGACCTAACCGCGATCGACGACACTTCAGGCATGAACGAGATGGCGTTCAGCACCGATAATATCACATGGACGGCTTGGGAGAATTATACCGCCGATAAAGATTTTACCTTACCAACAGGCGATGGTCTCAAGACGATCTATTTCAAAGCCACTGACCTCGTGGGTAACGAAGCATTACCGGTGTTTGCGACAATAACCTTAAAAACCACGCCAGATGTAATAGACAGCGATGGCGACACTTACCCTGATGACCAGGACGCGTTCCCAAACGACCCGAACGAATGGGCAGATACAGATAGTGATAAGATCGGTGATAATGCTGATACCGACGACGATAACGACCAATATTTGGACGAATGGGAAGACTTTTTGGGTACCGACCCCAAAGACCCGCTCTCAGTCCCGATCGATACCGACGACGACTTCAAGCCCGACGGCGATGCCGGCAATACCAAGCTCTGGATGGATAAAGATGATGACGACGACGGCTATACCGACGCCGAAGAAAACGAGGAAGGTACCGACCCGTTAGACCCCACAAATTATCCCACCACCAAGAAGAAAAAGGATGCGGCAGAAGATTATTCACTGTATCTTTTACTGTTGGTCATAATAATCATCATTGTTATTTTAGTACTTGCAGTTCGAGCGCGAGGTAAAGGCGAAAAGGAACCCGAGATGCCTCCCGAAGAAGAAGTTTTAGAAGAGGGCGCAGGCGCACCCGCTGTCGCCGAAGAAGAAGCCTTAGAGGATGAAGAAGAAGACTTCGAATGCCCGACCTGCGGCGCGCCGTTAAAAGCTTCGGATACTGTTTGTACGGAATGCGGCGAAGAGTTTGAAGATGAGGAAGAGTGATTAGTTCGTAGGACCTGTTTGCCTATGGAAGGGTTCGTGGGACAAGATTTCTTAATTATTAGTTTATTGGATACCCTGTTATCTGATCGTGATATGGATACCCAAATAAATAATTGTCATAAGGATTCCCTGGTTTAACATAATGGTAATGATGTCCTGGTATCAATATGAAAACATCAAAATGGGTATCCTATGACTTCGAGAATCTGGGTATCCATATTCTAATAATGGGGCTGGGTATCCAAAATATTTAATTGAAAGAAATTTTTCCCACGCACTCAACTTATGGCGCCATATCCCACGCACCTAGACTGCCTCAGGCTACGAGTTTCACAACCCGCACCAGATCCAAGCATCAGGTGAACATATATACCATATTTTAGTCCAAAAAGTTAAATAATAACAATTAAGTACAATGAAGTAATTCATCCTAAAAAGATTAGAAGAAAAAAAGTTAAAAAATTAGGTATGATAGTACTAATAATAATTCATAAGCACTTGCTTTGAACTCAAGAAAAACGCCAAATAAAAGGTGGATCACAGGGGTAAAAAAGATTTTTTTGCAGATGTGGTTTGTGGGGGCAGTGACGGAAGTTGACAATTATTTATAAATCAAACTTAATTTTTAGGTTGAAATATTAATTCAACATTAATCAATATTAGAGAAATATAAAAATAAATTAGGTGAAAAAAATGAACATACAAAAATTTACATTAGACCATGAAGGCAAAACCATGATATTCGAGATCGGCAGGTTTGCCCATCAAGCTAATTCAGCAATTACGGTCCAGATCGGCGAAACTGTAGTTTTAGCGATGGCAACCATGTCACAAGATGCACGTGAGGGATTAGATTTTTTCCCGTTAATGGTAGATTACGAAGAGCGCTTTTATGCCGCAGGGCGGATACTGGGCCCGCGGTTTGCCAAACGTGAAGGCAGACCGCCCGAGGAAGCTATACTTACTAGCAGAAAGATCGACCGTGGCCTGCGTCCGCGGTTTCCGTCCGAGCTTCGCAACGACATTCAGGTCATCTGCTATCCCTTAAGCTTTGACGGGGTTAACAAGCCCGATGTGGCGGCAATGATCGCGGCGGGTGCGGTGTTACATATCTCGAATATACCGTTCAACGGGCCGATCGCGGCCGTGAGGATCGGCAGGCTCGACGGCGAGTTCGTTGTTAATCCAACTGTCGAAGAGCTCGAGCGCTCAGACCTTCAGCTTGTGCTGCAGGGTGATGGCCAAAAAGTTGCGATGGTGGATTGTAATTCTCACGAGATCAAGGATGAGGAGTTGGTAGCGGCTTTTGAACTGGGTTTGAAAGCCATGTCACCGATCGCCGAATTTATTGATAAATTACGCAGTGAGGTCGGTGTGCCCAAAATCCCGTCCGAAGAGCTCATCTGGAGAACAGAGCTTACCGAAGAGGAACTGCAGCATATGACACAATTGAAGGAATTGATGACCAAACATCTCGATAAATATCTGTTCAACACCCCGAAAGGCTCAAAGGGCGAGCGCAAAAAGATACTTCAAGGTCTGAAGCAACAAGTAGTAGATGAACTAAAAGGAGGATTAGTATCTGAAAGTCGTGACGAGCAAGCTACCGAGCAGTATTTATCCAACCTTTTGGGCAAATTTTTCTACGATTATATTGAAGAGCAGGTAAGCTTGGCAATACTGGACCGCGACCAGCGCGTGGATGGGCGGGGATTGGATACGCTGCGCGAACTTAATGCCGAGGTTGGCATGCTACCGCGCACGCACGGTACCGGTCTGTTCACACGCGGTGAGACCCAGGTATTATCAGTCGTAACTCTCGGCGCACCTGGCGATGAACTTTCAACTGAGAATATGGAGGAAGAAGGTACCAAGAAATATTTTCATCACTATAATTTCCCACCGTTTTGCGTAGGAGAAGTGAAACCACTACGCGGTGCCGGTCGCCGCGAGGTCGGGCACGGTGCATTGGCCGAGAAAGCGATACTACCGGTGCTACCGGACGAGGCGGAGTTTCCGTACACCATTCGTGTGGTATCGGAAGTTCTGAGCTCGAATGGTTCGTCATCGATGGCTGCGACCTGCAGCTCGACGCTCGCGCTGATGGATGCCGGGATACCGCTTGCGAAACCCGTAGCGGGTGTGGCGATGGGGCTCGCCTCGGATGATGCGCGTTGGAAGATCCTGACCGACCTTCAAGATCTGGAAGACGGGCAGGGTGGTATGGATTTCAAGTTCACAGGCACCCGAGACGGTATAACCACAGTGCAGATGGATTGTAAATCGGATGGGCTCAGCTTTGAGCTCATCACTGCAACGGTCGCACAGGCGAGGTCGGCACTGCAGCAGATCCTGGACCGACTCGAAGCTGCGATACCCGTACCAAGAGCCGAGCTGTCGGAATATGCGCCCCGGATCACGAGCTGTATGATCGAGCCGGATAGGATCGGTGATGTGATCGGGCCCGGTGGTAAGATCGTGCGTGAGCTTCAAGATCGGTTCGAGGTGAAGATCGATATTGAGGATGACGGCAAGGTGCTGATCACGTCGACAAACAAAGAGAATGCCGAGCTTGCGGAGAAGGCGGTGAACGAGATCGTGAGGGTCGTCGGGGTCGGCGAGATCTTCGAAGAGGCGGAAGTAGTGAAGATCATTGCAAGCGGTGCCTTCGTAAAATTGACGCCGGGCACGGATGCGATGCTGCGTATCTCAGAGCTAAGCTATGAGTATGTAGAAAAGATCGAAGACAAGCTTGCCCTTGGCGATAAGGTCAAGGTCAAAGTCATCAGGGTCGAGAGCGGTAAGGTCGAGGTCTCGATGAAGGCGCTGCTGCCGGTGCCGGAAGGTTATCGGCCGCCACGACCGCGGAGCGGCGGCGATCGCAGGCGCAGCGGCGGTTATCAGCGCTCGTCGGGCGGCGGGGATAGACGCGGGTCGCGAAGACCGGGGCCGCATGGCGGGAGGACGCCGGGGAGAGAACAGCGGTACTAACTATACAATCGTTGATAAATTCCAAGATACCAGAGCCAAGTTCCAAATAAATTTCAAAACTCCAATAGCAAATTTTACAAATTCAGTTTTACAAATTTAAGTCCCAATTTTTTATTCCCGGCAACGATAAATTTCTGGCGTCTTGGCATTCGAAGTCGACTTTCTATATCTTGCCCCTTTTGTACATTAAGCTTTAATTTAATATCATTACCTTCGAGGTCTGAAACATAAACCCCTGCCTTTTGACAAAGATAAATACCAGGCCAGGCATCCCATTCTCTGAATCCCTTTGCAAACTCGATGGCGGCGTCCAAAATCCCAGCAGCTACTCTAGCCAATCCAAGCGACCCTCCGACAACATATAGTCTTCCGTCGGGATGCATTGCTTTGATGAGTTTTTGTTGCTCACAAAAAGGAGTTATTCTTTCGGATTTATTTATTAAACAGTTAATATGGGCTTCGTTTATTTCTGTAATAATAGAAGGCTTTAGTTGTTCAAAATCACCGTCTAACTCGAACTCGCTATTACTGGTGATTCTATCTTTTGAAGTATTCTCAGGTGGAATCATATACCGTATATATTGAGAATAAGCCCCGTCCATATTATCACACGCGAAATATATTTTCTTATCTCTTACATCACCCACAACAGCTGCAATAATCTTTTTTCTTGATCGTGAATAAAATGTTATTAGACTTGAACCATCGAGCCCCCTAACCACAGATTCTGTAAAATCAACTGGATCAATAAATACGATCAAATCTATTTCTGATTTTGTTGAATGGGAATGGATCAAAAATTTTAGATTCCCTTCTTCTTCGGTTGAAACAATATACTCTAAATCAAGTTCGTCTCTGATCTGTTTTTCCAAAAATTCCAAAATTACATTTTCAACCACTGAATCAACATATTTAGTAGGATCTTTCGGATCTATTTTCCCTGTTCTTGTGGTTATTATTTTACTAGCACCCCCAAAGATTAATTCGCGCCGTATTTTCCATATGCTGCGTGCGATGCTTTTTTTGGCAATGCTCAAGAGTTGTTTGTTCAATATGTTTGTTCTATCATCCATTTTTTCCACCACTACCTAAACGTAAATTAGTCTATTTAGGTTTTATCGATAGGCCCGTAATTTTTAGTTGCTCGATCCGATTAAAAAATCTTATATATTGGTATTGAGTTCTTTAGTTGTGGCACGGATGGCTAACTCCAACAACACCGGTAAATTCTCAATAATACCAAATTATGGTGACCCCAAAGACCCGAATATCAGAGCAAAATATGGCTATTTAGAAGCTTATGTTAGCATAGTTGGTAATGTTGTTCTTTTTGTTGTAAAATTAATTCTTGGTATATTCATTAACAGCATCGCACTCATTGCAGATTCGGTTCATACACTTTCAGATGTTGGAACCTCGGGTATTGTGATCTTTGGGTTTAAGGAAGCGAAACGGCCGCCGGATGAAAAGCATCCCTATGGACATGGTAGAGTGGAATATATTGCGACGATAATTATAGCTACATTATTAGTAATAACCGGATTAGGTTTCATTGAACAATCTATTGAGAGAATATTGAACGTTGAGGAATTACTGAACCAAGATTTCATATTCGTAATAGGAGTAATAATAATATTATCCGCGGTCATTAAGGAATTTATGGCGGAATTTTCAATTAAAATCGGTAAGAAAATTAAAAGCGACATCTTATTAGCAGATGCATGGCACCATCGCAGTGATGCAATTGCATCGATCGCGGTTGGGATCAGTTTGATCGGCTCAACATTTGGCTATCCATTGCTTGACCCTGTATTTGGTATTATAGTTTCGATCATTATTATTTATGTGGGAATAAAAATTATGAAAGAATCTTCGAATGTTTTAATTGGCCACAAGCCAGATGAGGAATTGATTGCACAAATAAAACAGATCATCGAATCAATAGAAGAAGTTAAGATCGTCAATGATATTTCAATCCATGACTATGGTGTCACTAAAGTTGTATCGTTACAAGTCGGTGTAAAAAATAATTTAAGATTAGATGATGCACATGAGATTGCGGATAAGATCGAGGCCAAGATCAGGGATAAGATGAACTACACGACAATTGTACATTTGGAGCCACAGGAAATGGCGATGGATAGAACATTATCAGAAAATATCGTCGAGAAAATATTAGATAAACAAAAAGAAATTATCTCTTTTCATAAAATTCAAATTATTTCAAGCGGCGAAAAAGATGATATAAAGATGCATATTATTGTAGACCAAGATATGTCAGTGAATAAATCTCATGATTTATGTCATAGGCTGGAATCAATAATTCGCCAAGATTATAGTAAGTGTAGCATTGACATTCATTTCGAGCCTTGTGGGAACGATTGTAAGGTTTGCACTTTTTCGTGCAGCGCACGCACAAAATAGAGCTTCAAAGTGGTTTGATATCAATTTTCGGCAAATATAATTCGTAACTGAACTTGGGGGAAAGCACGTTGCAAGTGGTATGACCTATATGTGGATTAGAGATTTTAGATTTCGGATGATTGTCAAATAGGAAGATAGAAGACGGAAGTTAGAAGACAGAGCTGAGTTTCTGACTTCCATCTTCTGACCTCTGACTTCCTTTTCCATAAATAACCATCTCCAATCCAAGTAGGCAATATTTAGAGTCTTACAACTAGCAAAATACAAGTCTCAAAATTCGTGGAAGCCCTGTAACTAACTAATATAATTTACACTCGAGCGATCAAAATCATCAACAAGATCGAAATTAAGCTCTTCAGGTTGCCATGCCATATCCGGGTATGTAAGGTTCGGGAAGAAACGCCGAGTGTTTTCGGCGATTTGGGTTGTTAGGTGTTTTTGGCCGAAAAGTGCGAGGGTGATCTCATAGACTTTTTGACTAACGACACCTTCATCAAGGTAACCTAAAGAATGTAAATATTCATGCAATAACACCTGAAATGCATATGGTTTGTATAATTTTGGTTTGGTCTCTTTTATCCTGTTTAGTGGTATTCTGTTCATAATAATTACGTTCGAGCCTACTGTAAAGAACGCGCCGAAAAAACCTTGGGGTTGATTGCCAAGATCTGCGAGGCCAAGCATTAGCCCACCGCGACTACGACCCATGGATTTCCAAACTGCAGATTTAACGATCTCGAAGATATCAGCTAGAGTTTTAGCATTTTCTAATAAGTTATAGTAGTTCGTGCTCATCATATACACATTGTGTTATTTGACTATATTAAACTTTCGGATTAGGATTGGCTGGATGCGGTTGATTTAGTTGCGGACGCAACCTTTTTATAGGGTTAGTTGCCTCTGCAACTATCTTATACCTAGGTCCAAACCAGATAGGATGTGTAAATATGCCACAACAGGAATCGATTGGGAAATGGGTCTCTGCCATTTATAGATATTCTCAAATGCATATCAATAAAGAATTAAGCCAGTATAATATCGGTAGCGGTCAGTACCTTCCACTAATTGTTTTAATTAATAATGAGGGCATCAATCAAGAGGCGTTGGCAAAAATGCTGCATTTGGATAAAGCGACCGTTGCGCGCGCGATATCCAAATTGATTGAGAAGGGCTTGGTAACTCGCAAAGTTGACCCGACCGATCACAGGGCTTATCTTCTTTACATCACCCGCAAAGGAAAAAAAATGGTGACCGAGATCAGGAAAGTTCTGGCACATACATCGACAATTTTATTATCCGGTTTTTCAAGCCAAGATAAGAAAATGGCACTTAACCTTTTGAGAAAGATGTATCAAAACATGACCACTTTGGATTTAAAATAATTGGACTGCATTAATATGCATCAGCGATCATCAAGCATCTCTGAGCCCAAGACGGGACCTGTAGGGAATATGAGTAAAGGTGTAATGCTGCTTTTAGGCGAGCCCAAAAAAGCAATGATAAAACTTGCCATCCCAATGATCATCGCAATGTCGGCAACAACGATATACAATGTCGTCGACGCGATCTGGGTATCCGGGCTCGGTGCGGATGCACTTGCCGCAGTCGGGTTCTTCTTCCCGTTCTTTTTTATGGCGATGGCGATTGCGGTCGGGATCGGTATTGGAGCCGGGTCTGCAATTTCGCGAAGGATCGGCGCTAATGATAAAAAAGGGGCTGATGCGGTTGCAGCTCAAACAATGGTTATCATGGTAATTATTGCTGTACTTTTCACAATTCCGCTATTTATTTTCGCTGAAAATATTTTCAACGCCATAGGGGCAGGACGTACTTTGGAAATGGCAACAGTTTATGCAAGAATTATGTTTGGGTTTTCGATCGTTATATTTTTTACACAGATAGCAAATGCAATCTTACGCGCCGAAGGTGATGCAAACCGTGCAATGTATGCTATGATGCTAGGGGCGGGATTAAATATCATATTAGATCCCATTTTCATTTATGAAGAATTAAGTATCGGTCCACTAATAATTAATAATGTTACAATCTTTGATAAAATACTGATGCCCGGTCTTGGACTTGGTGTCTCTGGTGCGGCCTGGGCTACCGTACTATCACTCAGCATTTCATCATTGATAATGTTCTATTGGCTCTTCATTAAAAAGGACACTTACATTTCATTTAATTTCAGGAATTTTAAATTTGACCCTGAGATCACCAAAGATATCTCAAAAGTAGGTGTACCGGCCTCAGTTATGCAGTTATCAATGGCATTTTCTATGTTCATTATTAATATCATCATCGTTTGGCTCGCGGATACCGACGGGATTGCGGTTTTCACTACCGGCTGGCGCGTTGCGACTATTGCGATCCTACCACTTCTCGGGTTAGCAACGGCGGTGATTTCTGTAACCGGGGCGGCCTATGGCCAGAAGGATTATAATAAACTTGACATTGCTTACATGTATGCAATAAAAATTGGGTTGATCGTTGAAGTTATCATCGCGGCTCTTACTTTCATCTTTGCCGAACAAATCGCGATGGTATTCACTCAATCAGGAGATGCAGCTAGGATTCGAGATGACCTGACAAGGTTCTTCAGAATAATATGCATATTTTATCCCGGTGCGGTATTAGGGATATTCTCATCGTCGATGTTTCAAGGGATAGGTGAAGGCAATAAGGCACTTGTAGCAACTTTCATACGCACGATTATTTTGGCCATTCCTTTGTCAATATTATTTGGAGCCACTATGAACTTCGGCCTAATTGGAATTTGGGCTGGTATTTCAATCTCGAACCTAATTGGAAGTGTAATTGTATTCTCATGGGCCAAATGGTATGTTCGTAATCTGAATTCATCATCAAATTCATCATCATTTAAAAAGTCATGACATACTATCATTCTCGACTCAATAATGGCCGGCAAATCTAATTTAAGCTTGAAAATTGGGTACCTAAAAGAATTAATAAACGACATATAATTATTTATAATCATCGATAATTAGTTATACTAGTACTTAATTTACAATACCTAAATAAAGATGTTAATTAGAGAGTTTTACACCTTTTTGGAGATCCAAAATTCGGTACCATGACTTTTTAATTTTCCACTCTTTATTATAAAAGTCAGAACTAGGATTTCTGAGGAGGTGACAATAAGTGGAAGGCACTGTAAAATGGTATAATAGTATGAAGTCATACGGTTTTATCCAAGTTGAAGACGGTAAAGATATATTTGTCCATCGTAACGCATTACCCGAAGGTACAACTTTACGTGAAGGTGATAAGGTATCATTCGATATCGAAGAGTCCGAAAAAGGCCCACAAGCTATTAATGTTAAAGTATTATAACTGTTTTAAGTTATCAAAATAATATCTTGCTACTTTTCGCTTTTTAACTTTTTTATGGTATAACAGTCTTGAATAAGCTATAAAATAATGATTAGTTATAAATAGGTTACTTCTTAAACTTGTATAAATATTGATCTCTTTTGCCTTTGCGCTTCTCGGATTGCTTATATTGGATCTCATTACGATTGCGAAGTTTCTTCAGGCAGACTGTTACCGACCCAACTGACTGATTTATGCCTTTACTTATTTCCTTAGAAGTTAACCATTCTTGTGGGTGATTCTTAAGAAAATCATATACATCCTGCTGTCCCATAATTATCGATATCTCAAATCAGTTTATAAACATTTGTATTGTTAATGCTTAATATTATATATAAAATTTAAATTTAATTGATTTTGATAAAATTTAAAATATGGCAATAGAGAAATCAATAGAACATTTTTTTCGAGTTTGGTAATTAAACTAACAACAATCGGGAGTACAGTAGCCATGATCGGACTTAGGACCTACGATGCTCCCGATATTGAGCATAATAAATCATATATTGTCTATTCATTAATAATTTAACGAAAGTTGAGAGGCTCACACGTAGCTGGAAATTATTGAACAAACTATGTAATTGTGATGTGGAGAAAACGTTCGGCATAGGGCCTGAGAAGGCCAAAGTGCTGATTGAAATGGCGTATGAGTGGTTAGATAAAAACGCGTTTGGGTACGGATTGTTCACAGGTCAAAAAGTCTAAGCTCAACGCTTGTGCATCATCTAACCTTAAATTATTCCACACCTATAAAAATGTACCGATGGCTCAAACTTTCACCTTCATCCAATTTCCTTTTAAAAATACAATGTAGAACATAATTGCTCTGATAAATATTTCAATGACCAATCCCAAGAATATTCCATATAAGCCCAAACCGCAAGTAAATGCAAGTAGATAAACAAGCACCAATCGGATAATGATCATCCCGATAAAGTTAATGTACATCGGCACTTTTGTATAGCCCGCGCCCCTCATACCGCCGGCAAGTGTGAAGATCGCGCCCAATGCGGGTTCTGAGAAGCCCATTAAAAACAAGTAAACTGTTGCAATCTCAATCACATCAGCGTCAGTAGTAAAGGCCATTGAGATTAATCTCGGAAAGATCACCAGTACCGCACCGATGACCGCCATAAAGATTAGTACTATTTTTGTTGAGATCTCAATTACTGCACGTGCACGCGCTTCGTTTTTTGCACCAAGATATTGTCCTGCCAAAGTGGTAGTTGCGATGCTGAAACCCACTGCAGGCATGTACGCCATACTTTCAGCTCTTAGCCCGATTTGGAACGCAGAGTAGCCTTCAGTGCCAAAATAAAGTACGAAGGGTGTGATGAATACTGCTGAAATGGCCCACATACCCATATCTACTCCGGCTGGTATGCCGATGTTAAATAATTTTTTTACAGTTCGTAATCGGTATTTAATATTCAATTTATAGATCGGTGAGATCACGAGTTTACCTCGGGTTTGTAATATAAAATATGCAATTGTTCCAAACAGATACGAGGTGCCAGTCGCCAGTCCGGCCCCGAGCACACCGAGTTCGGGAAACCCGAAGTTGCCAAAGATCAAAGCATAATTCATCAGAATGTTATATCCATTTATTACAATATCGATATACATTGGTGTTTTTGTATCGCCAGCCGCTCTTAAAAATCCGTGATAACTGAATACGAAAATACTGAACGGTACAAATGCAAAGACCGCCATAATATATTTCGAGCCCTCAGTGATAACCTCGCCTCGCGCACCCAGGTAATAAATTAAATGTGGCCCGATGAAAAACCCAAAAAGGGTTATCGGAATGGCGATCAGGATCAGGGTGATCAAGGAATCGGTCGCAACCTTTCTTGCCTCGTGATATTTTTTCTCGCCCCATCTTCGGGCAATAATTGCAACTGACCCCATTATCAGGCCCATGATAACTGGAAAGAACATGAACAATAAAATCGAGCCGACGCCAAGAGCGCTGAGACTAATGTCTGCAGGCTGATAACGACCGAGCATAACGGTATCTGCAATGATCTGGGATGTAGCAAGTAAATTGGATATTATTACGGGAACTGCTAGTTTTAACACTTTTCGTGTGATTTTTTGGTCCATTGCCCCCCCAAAAGCGATTAATCTTATTTTAATTTATGATTAATTATTAAAAATGTATGGAAATTCGCTGAAAAAATAACGAAAAAATAAAACTTTCCAAAACAAAAATCCAAACGATTTTATTAAAAATAGGGCGCTAGAGGCTGTTTTTTAGTTAAAAAAAGCGAAGAGTAGATATACCTTTAAGTTATATCCCTTATGCGGTGATACATAATGGCGAAGAAAAAAGGCAAGAAAAAAGAAAAGAAAAATTTCGTATTGCTAAAGGGAAATAAAGATACTGAGCATATTTTCAGTGGTGCCCAGCCCCGAGCCGCAGCTCTCAAAGCCGCGTCCCGTAGCTTTAAGGATATTCGACTTAGAGAACGCGGAACGGATAGAGTACATGTATTCAGGGGCGACCGCAAGAAAGTCGATGCACCAGCGAACCGACCTGATTGGATGCCAGCCAAGATCTGGAAGCCAACAGTCAAGAAAGTCGGGTTTGAACACATAAAGAAAAGGTAATTCTTGCTTTTTCTTTATTATGCAGTGTGCATCTGCAAAATTATCTTTATGTAAAAATTTAGCATAACCACGAGATCATAAGCTCTGAGGGCTTATATTGAATGCTCGAAGCTAGTATTGATATTAGTTTCACAGCAATCACCCTCATGGTAGGATGATAAATAAACATCCTACCTTATTTTTTATTTTTATTAAAATTTTTATTTTGTCAAAGTACTTATTATTAAATCTTACTTCCTACCCTAATTTTTAGTAAATCGCGTTTCTCATTGTAAGGCCAAAGCAGTGAGGTCTGGGTGGGTCAACCAGCCTGACCGGAAGACTGGCTAACTGGAATACCGGTCGACCAAAGACATTTCTTTAACAAAATCAAGAAAAGAACTTTAATTTTTAATTTAAACAAGTTTCATAACGTCATCTGCCGTAAAAATCGAAACCATATTGGTTTGAGACGGGAAATTGAAAAAATTACCGGCAATGATGAGCTTCTCATCTTCCTCGATATAATCCCGTTTCAAACATTCGTCTACTGCAATCTTAATTCTTGTGATAGTTTTATCGGCTTTGTTCAAGCGCGGTATCAACACGGGTTCGACACCCCATACCAGTCTTAGATCTCTGGCAGTGTTGAGAAATGAAGTAATGCCAAAAATTGGTAGGGCGGGTCGGTATTTCGAGATCATCCGTGCGGTATAACTGCTTCGGGTCAGACATATGATTTTGCCCTTTTCATATCCCATATCGCTAAATTCTTTACATGCAGAGAATACAAGATGCCCGATTATTTCTGCGATAGTTTCGTCTTTTGAATCATATTCATCAGGATTCCTTTTTGGTATCAATGATTCAGAGACCCTGATGATTCGTTCCATGATCATTACCGCCTCTTGAGGGAACTCGCCGGACGCAGTTTCTGCGCTCAGCATGACCGCATCCGCACCGTCTTCTATGGCATTGAACACGTCCGAGACCTCAGCACGGGTCGGCACCGGCGATTTCACCATCGATTCCAGCATTTGGGTGGCGACGATGATCGGTTTGCCCGCAACATTACTCTTGAATATCATTTCTTTTTGGACTGGCAACACTTGTTCAGGTGGAAGTTCAACACCAAGGTCGCCGCGGGCGACCATGATCGCATCTGAAACCTCCAAAATAGTATCGAAATTGTCTAATGCAATCGGCCTTTCGATCTTTGATATGATCTTTATAGTGTCATTCCCATTGTTAGCTAATATATCTTTAACCGCTAATACATCCTCTTTTGAACTCACGAACGATGCTGCAACATATTCCGGGTCAAGTTCGGCAATTAACTTAAGGTCCTCGATATCTTTCTCGGTTGGCACAGATAACGAGATCTTCGTTGAAGGTAAATTTACTCCCTTTCGGCTTGAGATGTATCCACCGCTAAGAATTTTACATTCGATCTCAGTACCGTTTATGCATTCCACAGACAAGCATACTATACCATCATTGATGAAAATTTGCTCGCCCTTTTTTATATCCTGGGGCAGCTGTTCATAGGATATTGTGACTTTCGTATCGTCACCGACAATATCTTCGGTGGTTACGATTATTTTATTGCCGGAGTGTAGAGTCACCCCGCCTTCGATCACTTTACCGATACGGATCTTCGGGCCTTGAATGTCGCACATTATCGCGAGCCTGTCATCCACCTTTCGTATATTATTAAATAACGTGGACTTGTCTTCTTTGGTCCCATGTGAAAAATTAATTCTTGCACAATCCATTCCACTCTCGATCAGCATTTTTATCTGTTCTGGCGTGCTAGATGCGGGCCCCAACGTACAAATGACCTTCGATTTCGTTATCGTTTCTTGCTCTGACATTAGCCTGTTCCCCTATCAAATTATTTATTGATTATTCACGATTAACTAGTTGGTGGCTTGTGGTCTTCTACTTCAACACAATCCATAAATAATCGGTGACCACCAGGGCCGCCGCGCAGCTCTCGCGCTTTCGCGATGCAGTCCTCCGAATCGCAGACGAACGCGGCAAATAAAATGGACGTGGAGGGCTTACCACAGAATTGACATTTATGCTTGTCCTTAAGCGGGCTCATAACATTTCACATCCACCATAAAACTGTCTTGGAATTGACCGGGGTAACCGCCTCCGATTGCGTCAATACTGATCTTCCAGGTGCCTTCGAGTGGTTCCTCAATATCTGTAAATGTCTGTAGCTCCATGGTTTCTTCATAATCTTCCTGGACTACTTCGTCACCATTGGGATCTATTAACGTTATTTCGACATGACGGTGAACAAGGTTCAACGCCTCTAT
>CBDVCJ010000043.1:0-19485 GCA_965372445.1 uncultured Thermoplasmata archaeon
CTATTTTATATGTCGTAAATCAAATAATTAGAATTTATCGAAAAAATTTTACTTTTAAAAATTCTATTATTTAAATCCCAAAGATTAAATTAAAATACGAGAAAAGATAAATGGTGGGAAACCTCGCTCGGGATTATTACCCCAAGCTCGTAATAAAAACTTACTCTGCTCTTTATTGCCAATCAATTGAAATTCGACCGCATATTTAGAACCTTCGCGGTCTGCGCCATAATACCTTGCAACACCACGGTATAAATTCGGAATCACCATAGGCTGCAACATAAATAAATTTTGATCTTAAATAACTGCACTAAATTCCCTAAAGATATTATTCGGTGGTGACTCAAAAGGTTTTGTCTCGACCTCGACATTTTCAAAATGGCTGATGAATGTGCGCCAAGCGTCATCCTCAATTTGAATACCTTTTAAGTCCGGTGGAACTAACGAAACAATTTTATTCGGTACTCTTAGATGAATTTTATCTTTTAGATTGAAATCGAAATATTCTAAAACCCCTCGAAGTACGGTTTTGCCACATCTCATTGCCGGAACGATCTCAAATTCGAATTTCTCGCTTTGGTCTGGGTCTAACATCTCGGTTGATTACTCGTTATCTTCGATGTTGACAATATTGGCACGGGCGGGCTCGATCATGACATTAACCCCACCCATAATCTCGGAGGTAGTATTTGTTATTTCTACCACATAGATTATTTTGTTCTTTTCGAACCTTAGTGAATTTTCTATGCGGGGTCTGGTTGGAGGTAACTCTCGAAAGCCCTCTTCCATCATAGGTGTCTCTATATATTCCTCCTCAGGCTCTTCTGGGGGTGCCGATTTCTTGAAAAATCTATCAAAAATGCCGAGAATCATACGCAATCTCTGCCCTGATTGTATTTTTTGTTTAAATAAGTTTTGTATAAGGCCGTGACAATAAAACTCAAAATAGGCCTGAAGAGTGTAAAATTATAGAAAGGTAAAATTTGGACTATTCTTCATAAATTGGATAAGGTTTAATAAATATCCATTCTATACCCTTACTGTATAAGGGGGCATAAATTTTATTACGATGAAAAAGGAGGCTTGGATAATGTCAATTATTAAAAGAGACTATTTTTGGAAAAAATTGATGCATCTGATAATAATTGCATCTTTGGTAGTAGGCAGTTTAGGAGGCATTTTGACCGTAAAAGCGCAGACCACAAATGTTATTGAAACTCTATGGTCTGACCACACACCGATAATAACAAAATACGATTGGAATAATGACTTCGACTGGTCTATGGTAATTGACGACCTGTTCGCAGATGAAGGTATTTATAAAAATCCACGGGCGTTTGAAGATAATAAAGGTGCCTTGTGGCTCACTTGGGAAAGCTCTGAGCTTATCTTTATTGCTAAGTTGAATCCATCAGACATTATTTGGAGAATACAAAGTGTAATAAAAAATGAAACTTCAATTCTAAGCGATGCTCATTTTTATCAAGATCCAGATGGAACTTATTGGATTGTACATTGCAATGAAGCCAAATCCGGATATCAATCTTTGTTAAAACCAACTTCTACTGCATTTAATCAAACCAACATTACTGGTAACAACTGGACCAAACCTACAAAATTGATATATATTACGAATTCTTTGGACGGTATAAATTGGAATCCTCCTATATGTGTCACACCAAATGCTTCATCTCAGCATTCTAATCCCTGGATGATATATGCTAAAGATAAATATTGGCTCGTTTGGGATACTAATCTTTATGGAAAGGACTGGGATCTCGAAGTCTCATATTCGGAAAATGGTGTTAATTGGAGTGAACCTATACCTATTTTGAATGACGATGACGATAACGATTACGATCCTAGTTTGTTATTTTTCCAAAATGAATTCTTATTAGTTTGGGTATCAAATGAATTTGATGAGTATGCTTATGTGGGGAGCGGAGAAGAGGACTTGGTTACCTATTCTACATCAAAGAACGGTCTAGATTGGAGTGCCCCGCAGCCAATCCAACCACGATATTGTGATGAGGCTTCACCTTATCTCACTGTGGATTCCATTGGAAGAATACTTTTAATATGGAGTTCGGATAGAATGGATTTTGAGGAGGAGGCGGATGAACGAGACCATGACAAAGATATTTGGTATTCAACCTATGCAGCTGGTGACTGGAGCGTCCCTACACCCCTTACTACTGAGTCGGCTAATGATGCGTCGCCTTCATTGCTTCAGAGCGGTACCAACAGATACTGGGCTATCTGGGAACACGATAGTAAGATTTTCTATTCTACTTGCGATAACCTTCCACCTCCGATTAATGCTTTTGGGTCCGATATATATGTACCAGTGGATAAATGGAAAGAAGAATTTGATGAGACCTATGAAGGTGAAATTTTAAAAACATTTGATATTTATAATTATGGTGAGCGGGATCTCAAAGGTACAATTACAGCTTCACATGGTTTTACTACCAATAGATATGAATTTTTTATCACACCCGGTGAAAATGTATCATTTACAATCTCATTAAATGCAAGAGATGAAGGGCGATATTTGGGTGTAGCCGAGATCATCTCTAATGATGAAATTGCGCCGCGAATTTCTATACCAATTTATATCAAGATCACTTCTCATCCGTTTGAAGGTGAAGGCATAATACCGGAGGGGTTAGAGATTGAGGAGGAAGAGGAAGATGAGAAAGAAGATCTTTCGATATTGCTCGGCATGATTTCCGCGCTTATTATTATATTTATACTGATTTTCATCTTCTCGCAATCGAAAGAAGGAAAAAAGAAACGTCCTAAGGCAGTCAAGAAAGAATTAAAGAAATTAGAAAAAGAAAAGAGGCCGCCCACAAAAAAGAGAGGGGTGAAAAAAGATAGGAAAGAGGTTAAGAAAGTAGACCAAGAAAAGAAACCGCCTATAAAGAAAGAAGATGCGCAAAAAGTGAAGGGCAGGAAAGATATTAAGAAGAAGGATACTAAAAGCCTAAAAATTCCCAAGTTCAATGGTAAAAAAGGCCTTACTGGTTCCTTAATTATTATAGGTGCGATTTTTTGCGGGTTTTTAATTATATCTAGCAGTTTCGCGAGTTCGATAAACATACTCGCTACTGCCCAATCAAATGATAGCACCAACTCAAATGAAACTAAAATATATAGTCAAACACCGAAAGAATATGTGATATGGGTGCCATATTATGACATTAATGGAAATGAAAGCGAGCGTGAGATGCATGCGGAATTTTTTGATAGTGATTTAAAATCGTTTCCGCCATCATGGATTGAATATGGAAGTACTTTAAGTTTAAAGCAACTTATTGAAGTTCCTTTCCCGGTAGAGAAACTACGATTTTGGATGAAATATGTTGATGGTGGTGGACCAATTTGCATAAAATTAATGAAGAATGTTACAGGCGACCAGGGAGCTCCAACTGAGTATTTCTGGGTCGATTACGATTCTACCTCATATGGATGGTGTGAAGTTAATATATCGGCGTCCAAGATTGCAAATGTTATCGGTGGCGGATCCTATTATGTACAGCTTACACCGCCTTTAGATATTGTGGACGGGAATTATTTGCGGGGTATTAATCAGTTAGGCATAGTAACTCAAAATAGCACGTTAATTCCGGGTGCTCAGAGTGTTGAAAAAACTTTATATGATGTAGAAATTGAAAGTGATGGGGCCAAGAAGTACAGCCATATTTTTTGGGAATCTAAAATCGATGATTCTGTGGAAATAGATGTGGATTTTGCGTATAATTATAATTACAATAATCTAAATCCAATTTATCTCACCGATTCTGATTGGAATACAACCGATTTCAATCTTAAAATGGAGTTGTTGGTTAAGGCAGAAATGTTCTCAGAAGTAGGTATCCAACAACCAACATATCCTGGATATGAAGATTCGGAGATCGAGGGAACATTGAAAGTCATTAACCCGTTCCAGGATGCTGAGAATTTTACAGTTCGAGTGGGCATTCTAGGACCTGATGGCACTGAATATAGTGTGTTAAAAGAAGACCATAGAATTAAGTATGCTGACGATTTGGAGATTGATTATACATATTTATTGAAAATGGGAGCTTTAACTGGAGAATATTATATTGTAGCTGGTATTTATCTAACAGATATATCTGAGAATGGTGCGCCAGTCATGGTGGACAAATGGGGCGATACCGTAGAAGAATTAGAAAAAACTAGATTTGCTGTTATCAATACTACTCCTATTCAAGATGTTAAACTGGTTGATAAGCTTCCACAGGATGTTGATGGAAACAATATCCCTGTTTACTATCTTAAATGTTCAGATGCTCCTGGTCATCGACCGCCACCAAGTGTAAGAATAGAATTGGATGAGGTGGAGACTCAATTAGAGGATCTCGAATCTGTATTAGGTGTAGAGTTTGAGCATCGGGATATTCAAAATACACGCGAGTTCCTGGAGTTAATAGATTCTAATATATCCAATGCAATTGTAATCAATTATCACGGCGATATCTTACCTATTCCATCGTCCTTTGTACGCGGTGAGGATATAGGTTTGAATACCATTATCCGATATCATTTTGATGAAAATAATGGTACCAAAGTATACGACCAATCAAAATATCTTAATGATGCTACGTTCGTTGGCGACCCACAGTGGACAATAGAAAGACAGGAGGGTATTTCCGCACTTCATTTTGATGGGATTGATGATATGATAAAGATTGAGAATGATCTTAGCCTCCAATCTTCTACTTTCACTATCCAGTTCTGGTTATATCTTAAAAAGGAATATTCCTCAGGAGTACATACTATTCTCTCACGAATGGATCAAAGTGATGGTTACGAAATAAACTTGAACCAATCAGCTTCAAGCTCATCGAACCGGCTAGAATTCGCAATAAAAAATAATTCAACATGGCATCAAATACCTGGTATGTCTATTGATACTGAGAAGTGGTATAAGATCACGGGTGTATTCAATGTAACAAAAGCCTCGCTTTATGTAAGCTGGCAGGACACCGTAATAAGATTCAGAAGAGAGATTACAGTTCAGATGGATGAACTGCAAGGTGAAATCGATGTTGGCGGAATATCGTATATTGATGCACCATTGATAATCGGTGGTTCTATACTGGATAATAATAAATCTACTGAGATGAACATTGATAATCTCGAAATCACGAGTGATGTGCGCTTACCTTCTGAGTATATTCAGGGCAATCCTGAGGATGGTATAAATTGGATAAAACGGATTGGCAAATGGATAGCCGAGAACAACATAGTATTTGTGAATACAAGATACAGTCCCTTCCAAGCCGTCGGTAATGTAGAACAGAACTGGCGTTCTAACGAAATTACTATTGGTCCCGATGGTTTTTCTTCACTATTGAGAACTCGAAGTATAGACTCAACTCGATATAAGGATACATGGCTAGAAGGCTTAAGAACAGATATTACCGAAGATGCAATAGAGCTTGAACAAGCATTGGGTGGATGGGGTCATACATTTAATAATTCCATTGAGAATGGTAGAACCTACATGACTTTAGCCGAAGATTTCGATAACTTATGCATACCGCTCTATAAAACCGCTAATGGCGAACTTACTCACGCGATGATTTTCTACGGCAAAGGTGCAATCATGTTTAATGGACTGGGTATGCCTGAAGCCTCACTCATTGCAGGTGTTTCCGGCTGGTATATTGCTAACAATATTAGACCATTATATTTTATTGACTGTGAGGACGCCACAAAATCCGGAATCGCAAATGGAGTAAAAGCAGAGCTTCAAAGCGTATTTGATAGATTGCAAGCTGACACAGGCATACAATTCTATTATAAAACCATCTCAAGTACCCTAGATTTGGTTCAATTGATACAATCAAATCTCAAAGATGTGATTGTAGTAAACACCCATGGCGATGTATTACCATTACCAGAAAAACATATTACAGGCTCGAATGTAGATGATTATTCGTGTGCACTATGGAAGTTCGAAGAAGGTAAAGATGACTTATCTTTTGATTCTTCAGGTACTTATAAGGATGGCAAGATTCTAGGAGACAACTGGAAATGGACTACAAATTCTCATTTCGGTGACTATGCATTGGATTTTAGTGGAACAGGCGCAGGTGATTATGTATTATTCAATCCCATGCCCGATTTATCGGATAAACAGTTCACGCTCGAGTGCTCTCTCTATCTTCAGCAGGACTATATAAATAAGACCGCAACAATCCTGTCAAACGAATTACAGCTTAGTTCCAAGCCGGGTGAGGAGTATACTCATACCTATGGATATGCACTTACGGTTAATTATAAAGATCATTTGAAATCGAATAGATTGGTATTTTCACTGGGCACCGGCCTGCCTGATAGGGAAGTAATATATTATGACAGTTTACAAAAGAACAATTGGTATAGAATTGCAGCCTCTTATGACGGCACATACATGAAATTATATGTTAATTATGAAGAGGTTGCATCGAAGGAAGCTATAGGATTACATCCAGACACGCCTAACAATCTGCAGATAGGTAAATGTCCGACCTGGGATTATCCTATTAATGCAATTATCGACGATGTGCATATATCTGAAGGTGCAAGATCGCCAGACCGAATGCTAATCGATATTGTATCTCATGGAGAATGGTTCGAAGAGCTCAATAATTGGATAGCAGAAAATGGTATAATCTGGGTTGGTACAGGAGGGTACGAATTTTATTATCTCAGCTTGAAGGGCCAAAATTGGCCCAATGAGCGGATTCCACTCCGGTCCGAAGGTCTTGCCGAATTTACGGAGGTAGGTTTACCTCCTTTAGAACTCAATATTGCCAACAAAATATGTACAATAACCGATATCGGAATGGGGGTTAGGAACGCCCTGCCGAAGGCTAATCTGCCGTTGGATGTTATAAGTTCGAGAACCATTCCTAATACTCATAACATTTTTACAATCCCGATATATTCGGATGGAGATGTTGTTTCACATGGTGTAATTCCCATTGGTAAAGGTAAATTTATCCATTCGGGCACCTATAACGCAGAAATTATTGCAAGTACTGCGACTTGGTTATATACGAATGGCAAGGTCCAGATGGTATTTCTTATTGATGTACCTGAGACCGTGGGTGGGACCGAGCCGATGGTGGTAGAATCTCAGCATCCCTATCCAACGAAATATGGCACTAATCCTAACCTTTTAACTAATCCGGGTGCGGAATCAGGTAGCATGTCCAGCTGGAACATTCTTGTAAATGGAGGAAACGGATGGAAAGCTACAGGTGGTGGATATGAAGGTAATTATCAATTCCTAACTTCATACTCATGGTGCAAACGTAATCAAGAAATAGATTTATTAGCAAAAGGCTACAGCACAGAACAATTGGATGCAGCACCGACCATTTATGCTGAAGAATGGTTCTGTGGCTCATGGCCAAATTATGGTGATAGTTACTATCTAAAGATCGAACTTCGAGATGGTAACCACAATCCGATCGCATCTTATGACTCAGGTACCAAAAAAGCCACCACGAATTGGCAAAAGCTTTCACATACCTTTTCTGATTATGGTTCGGGGCTGAGATATATCTATTGGGAAGATGGAGGCGATGACGCTGAATACTGGCGGGGTCATTATGGTGCTAGGCTGGATGCCGCGTTTCTTACCATTGCCACAGCCGAATATGAAGATCTCTGGAAAATTAATAAAAAAGATGTAAATAGAATGAGAGTACATTTCGAGAAATATGAGGTTGGTGATGAGGGGGATTATATACAACTCCTTGATAAAGAGAATATTGAGATTGCTAGATACACAGGCTTTAGTAATTCAGATGAATGGTCACCGTGGTGTGAAGGTGATATTATAAAGGTTAAATTGGTAACGAGTTCTAATCGTCATTTCTGGGGCTTCAAAATTAACCAGATTGAATATCTATCGAGCGGCAAATCGGTAAGTCATCCTATAGGTCAGGACGAAATAAAAAGTAAATTGACAGATCTTGAGAGTAGTATCGATACAAATTGTATATTTAGAACAATTTCATCTACTGACCAATTTAAGGACCTGGTAGAAAGCAGGTTGGAGAAACCACTCGTGATCAATCTCCATGGCAATGCAATACAGATTCCAGAATCTTATTTAACCGGCGCTGTGAGTGCAACGACACCACCATTAGGTTATTCCTCAGGAGGCCTTAAAGGCGAATATTATGATAATGAAGGTTTCACGAATTTGAAAGAGGAAAGAATCGATTCTGAAATAAATTTCGATTGGGGTCTTGGTAGTCCCAGCATTGATATTCAAGGACAAACATTTTCTGCGAGATGGACGGGTAAAATAAGAATAGATTATTCTGAAGAATATACTTTCTTTGTAAGAACTGATGACGGTACTAGGATGTGGATTGATAAGAACCAGGACGGTGATTTTGAGGACCTGGATGAACTTGTCATTGATTCATGGATACGTCAACCACCGACAGAACACCAAGGAAAAATAAAACTCACTCCGGATTACTATGATATCAAATATGAATATTATGAACACTCCGGTAATGCAGTTGCGGAACTCTATTGGAGCTCAAAATCAGTATCAAAGGCAGTGATACCTGGCACGCACCTATTTTCTAATTTGGCAACTCCAGCAGGTTATACTCCAGGCGGGCTAGAAGGTGAATATTATGATAATATGGACCTCACCTATTTGAAAACCACAATAGTCGATTCTACAATAAACTTTAATTGGGGTTCTGATAGCCCAGACCCCTCGGTTGGAGAAGATACTTTTAGTGTAAATTGGGCCGGAAAAATCAGGATAGACCAGCCAGGAGAATACAAGTTTTTTGTTAATACTGATGACGGGTCAAAGCTCTGGGTAAATGATGTATTAATCATAGATTCCTGGATAGATCAGGGTCTAACAGAACATGTGGGTACCATAACCTTTTCTGAGCCCGGCTTTTATAACATCAAATATCAATACTACGACAATACAGGCACTGCAACTGCTAAACTATATTGGATTACCCCAAAAATGGCCGATGGAGGTGAGGGTAAAGAGATAATACCCTCAGATCATCTTTTCAATAAAGGTGGTATATTCTCTTATGCAAAGGAATGGCTCAATGAATTAGGTGATTGGGTCGCCAGAAATGGCGTGGTATTCGCAAACACAAAGGATTATCCATTCCAATATGCAGTCATCGACAATCCATCTCCAGACAGTAGCAACCTCTGGTATATCGGTGAAGACGGTTTTGATGAGTTCATATCACCGAGGGCAGAGAGCGTGAGTCTCACACGATTATCGGAAGGTCTTGGTAACGGCAACCTGACTGCCAATGGCCAAGCACTACGAGCATATCTACCGTCACACACATTACCGAGCTATGTTACTGGTGTGGTCTACCCATTGCCATCAGGTTACAATTGCATACCTATCTATAGAGATGCTATAACTGACGACATCACCCATGCAATTATACCATTTGGTAGAGGTGCGTATATACATTGTGGTGGGTTCTCGGTTGAAGCATTAACCACCATGTGTTTCATGTACGCTTCAAGAAAGTCCGATGTGCAATTTAACGGCGATGTCTATTACAAGGGAGATACCATTTGGACAGAACTCAAGTTGAAGAATGATAATCCAATCGAGATGACATACGACTTTGAACTGATCGCAACGTATCCTGAGGAAGGATTGCGAGCCAGGAGGATGGCCGATTCCCAAGCGATTACACTTCGACCAGGTGAGGAGCGGACCACATATCTATCATGGACACCCACCCAACCGGATAAGATAGGTACTTATACTCTCGAGATCCAGGTGATTGATTTAGAACGCCATATACTCGTCGAAGTTTGGGGCAACGATGTGAATCATGACACAATGGAAGTGAATGTAAAAGTAGGTGGATATATATCCAGGGTAAAAACCAGAGAACATATTGGCTTCTTTGACACTGTCGAAATAGAGGTTACTATTACCAACGAGATGTATGTAGATAATCTATTTACTGTTAGTGGGATATTCCAACATAAGGATACAGGCTATATTTATTGGACGGAAGATGAGGAACTACCAGAATACAAAGTTGAGGGTGATATGGAGAGCACGATAATCGTAGAATGGCATCCTTCTCAGCATAACTATCCGAATCAGACCTTTGAATTAGGTAAATATGAATCCACCATGTTCCTAGAAGATGTTGCGAGCGCTTTTTGTGTACTCGATACGACCTCGGAATCAAATAAGTCGGAATATATTCGGATTAAGAAGATTCTTGACCAAAACTCAATAGAGTTCAAGATCGTTGGTCAGTTAGAGATAAATTTTCCGACAGAAATCGGCAAGTGGTCGATAAGCTTCCACGGCGAAGCTGGACCTTTCATACCGATCGATCCGCAAGTAAGAAATGCAGTTAGAGTGCTCGATCCCGACTATGACATCTGGATTCGAAGGGACAGCCGGTTCGAATATGCTCCAGAATTAAACCTGAACGGTATGTTTGGATACTGGAAATTTGATGAACCGTCCTGGGCCGGCGCAGCGAATGAAATTATAGATTCTTCTGATAATGACTTTCATGGTACTGCCAATAATGGTGCGAGCACAGTTCCTTATGCCAAATTCGGTCGAGCAGCTAGTTTTGACGGCGTTGATGACCGTATCAAATTGCCCCGCATGGCCTTACATGATTTGGACAATTTTAGCGTAGAGTTCTGGATTATGACCACTGACCACACTGCCGGAATAATCAGTGGTGCAAACTTTGCACAGAATAATGAATACTTGATTTATATTGCCGGCGGAAAAATCAAGCCCCATATAAAAGGGGCTGCTATTCTTACGAATCTAGCAATAAACGATGGTAATTGGCATCATCTTGCAGTTGTCCGAAACGGCTCATTGGTAAAAATATATTTGGATAGTGGAATACCTTTCGAGTGGATAAATGCACCCACAGGTTCAATCTCAATAGATGCCAATGGTCTATGGCTTGCTGCTGAGCAGGACTCTGTAGGTG
Organism: uncultured Thermoplasmata archaeon; assembly: GCA_965372445.1. Classification (GTDB taxonomy): domain Archaea; phylum Thermoplasmatota; class Penumbrarchaeia; order JAEHCK01; family CBDVCJ01; genus CBDVCJ01. Next base: position 11,031 of record CBDVCJ010000043.1, read on the forward strand.
GGAGTTGGGATACAAATCAACAATTGAATGGTTTTCTCGATGAACTGGTCATATATAACCGACCGCTATCGGCAGATGATATCAACGCTCATTATCTCAGCGGTATTATCGAGGCTAATGATAAGACCGCGTTCAAATTAGGATATAAGTCAGACAGCGGTAATGACCTCCATGCTGTAGTCAATTTTGAAAGTTGTGAAGATGCTAAGCATTATCAAAAGGTTTTGAAACTACCCGCGGATGGTACATATCTTGAAAAAACCGATCTCTTAGCATATTATTGGCCAGTTGGAACGACTCTTAAAATCTCTCAAGAGCCAACTTTGCAATTCAAGGGAACGGAATATTACAATGCTTATAGTTCTATTGAAACTTCTCAAGCTAATGTAGAATGTGTGGCGCTGACCAATAAGGGCTTACAGGTCACTTACGATGTGGTTATGAACGAGGCGAATTTCTATAAAATATTTATTACAGCACAAAATTGTCCGAAGTCGGAGGCCGGTGATATCCAGCTCAGGGTACATTTAGACTACTGGACAGGTAATTCGGAACATGTAGATGCATTCGGTAACGTCGGGTGGAATGCAAGCAAAGAATCACCTCAGGAACTCGTTTGGAACGAGCGAAATGAAAACTTTGAAATGAAGGAGTTAAGGTTGAAATTGGAGCCCGGACATTATCACATAACTTTAGAGAATCTTCATGATTATAACAGCGGCGATTATGACAAGAATGCATATATTTCGGAGATTGCAATCCGACCCTCATTTGGTCTTGACTTCTCACCAAAGAAAGTAGAAGAGACATCATTAGGTGGCGGTGAAAGCTCACAAACTAGGAGCAATGGTAATGGCAATGGCGATACACCATTAGGCACAACATCGTGTGACTTAGGAGCATATCCAAAAAAGCTGCCCGATAAAATGATGGAGTTCCTGTATAAAAATGTACCTATACCATTATTTGGGGCAGACTGTGAGTTGGGTAGTCCGGCACTTAAATTGGACTTCTGCCCTGAGTTTGGCATCGAACTCGACTTCGGTCTTAATCAGGACGTGATTACGGACGATTGGAAAGCATGGGTTAAATTAACTATTGGTGGAAAAATCGAACCCCCAGGGTTGCCATTAAAATTTTCTTATAATATAGCAGTCTATTTGGCTTTAAAAAATCCATTCAATGCTGATACTTATAAAACTGGGAATTCATTTGCAGAAAACCTAAGTTGGTATGTGGAAATTAATGTGGAACTTAAAATTGCCCTATTACAGCTGATATCTGGTGTCCCTATGGAACTCAAAATTCCAGCACCACATTCAAAAGATGATAAAAAACCTGCTAACGTGTTTCTCCTAAAGTGTGAATTCTATCTTGTAATCAATGTAGTAATTAAGCTTTACAGCGGTGACAGAGCCGATGACGTTCGATTTGGCTTCGGTCTCAAAATTGGCGTGACATTCGAGTTTGCGATTGAAATGACATTATCCACGGACATGTTAAAATGTTTAACAAAAAAGACTGATGAATTGCAGAAAAAACAGGATAAATATGATCGTAAGCTAGAGAAATATAGTAAGGAAATGGAGGCTGCAGAGGCAAAACGGATAGAAACTATAAGTGATGCGAAAAAGAATTACAAAACACTCAGCTACAATGAACTCAATGAAATTTATGATGAGGGAATTCATGGAAAGCATGAGGAAGAGGTAATGGATAAATATAGTAAATACAGCAAGAAATCAATGTCGAATGGTAAAAAGTTAAGTGAATGCAATAACTATAAGGAGATGTTTGGAGATATAAACCTAAAAGCGATAGAAAAGTGGGGCATCACAATTAAGTATCACGTGGATTTCGTGGCTGGCGTTTTTTTCGGCATAAATTTCAGAGTTTACCGATCAGACCTGTATGCAGGGCACCCTATACTCATCGATTCATTATTGTACCTCGAATTCTATGCAAAATTTTCAATTGGTTTCACGATAGAAATCAAACTATTTTGGTTTTTGAAACTTTCACTACCCATTGAGGTTGCAGTATGGATAGATGTAATCTTTTGGTATAATAAATGGGGCGCCCCTCATTGGGATGATGATGGATGGGACGGTCAATGGTGCTTTAAAAGTCGCCAATATCTACCTGAAGATGTACAAACATGTCTTCTTAAGTTCCCAGTTGCAGTTAACTCAGGGTGGAGTGTTAAAGTATTAATATTTAAATTTAAGGGATCATTTCCATTTTAGCGGACGGTACGATGTGGAAAACACTAATATATATCTGTACTATTTACATTAACCGCATTAATGTAGATTGGGTTTTTCTAGAATATTAACAAACTATCTGGTCTTAAAGAAGTGTTTGAATTAAAAAATATTGTCACATAAACGTAATAAGGAGCTTATACCGATGAAAAAGAAAATTAAAAGATTATTTCTATTTACAATTATTTTAATAATTATATTTGCCACAATAGGTAGTTCTGTAATCTATAACTTTTATTTTAAATCAGAAGAGGATATAGAACAAGCGCCGCTAAAAATCGGTGTGATGTTGCCGCTTACAGGCCCAGAAGCTATAGATTCAGATGAGGTTTTAGATTTGGCAATGGATAAGGTAAATAAAAATGATGGTATCAATGCTCATAAAATAGAGCTAGTATACAAGGATACCTATGAAAAAGAAATCCACAATCTCGCCCAGGAATTCATTGACGATCCATCAATAGATATTGTTATTGGTCCTGGCACAAGTTCAGATGTTCATGAAATAGCCCCTATGTTTATAAAAAATAAAAAGTTATTAATAAGTCCGTTATCTACTGCGGGTGAAGTTTTTAGAGCTTTTAAAGGTGAGAAATATTTTTGGCGGACCTGCCAATCAGATGTCGCCCAGATCAGAACAATTCTCCATATAATTTCACAACGAGATGTAAAAAGAATATCTATTATTTATGAAGACAGCATCTATGGTAATACATTTTATGAATGGACCGGATTCTTTTCTATGGAATTGGGAATTGAGATTTCGAATTTAGTTGAATTCGTACCTGGGACGAGTGATTTTTCTAGTGTTGTAAATCAGGCATTGGAAGGTGAGCCTGAGTATATAATATGTGTCGCTTTCTCTTTGGATACCGCAAAAATCAAACGTGAATTAGATAAAAAAGGTAGCTCGACTAAATTGTTTCTTACTGATGCCGGAGAGACACCTTATTTAATTAAAGCTCTTGGCGCGTCCGCGGAAGGTCTTGAAGGTACAACACCATCTGCAGATCCCTCTACCGGTTTTGTAACTGCTTATGAGAAAGAGTTAGGCCATCATCCGAATAATGCCGCAGGGCCAACTTATGACGCATTCTTATTGGCAGCATATACTTTGGCAAGAAGCGAGTATAAACATGGAGAGGAAGGAATTGAAGACTCTGTTAAAGCAATTATAACGGGCCGAGGGACTAAGACGGGCTGGGATGAGCAGGGAATGCGAGACACTATAGATTTGATCTTTCAGGGTGAGCTCCCTGATATTACTGGTGCTTCGGGACCGCTCGAATTCGATGAAGAGTATGGAGTCGACCCGCTCGAGACTTTTTATGCGCACTGGGAGGTTGAAGCCGGGGCTTTTAAAACAATGGAGACGATAAGCTCAGATATATCTTCAGGTGCTGGAAGACTTCTTGAGAATGCATCTGCATATAGAACAATAGGTAGTATGAAATATCGAGAGTTACAAAAAACACCAGAAAATACAAGCTCTATTCTGAAAGAGAGAGAAGATCTATGGGCAGTACTTATAGCTACTAGCATGGGTTGGGAGAATTATAGACACCAATCTGATGCACTTGCAATATATGATATATTAAAAAACAATGGTATAGATGATAATAGAATAATATTATTTTTAATTGATGATATACCAAATCATGAAAAAAATTCAATGAAGGGGGATGTGCATTACACGATTGACGGTAAAAATTTAAGAGAATATGCAGAGATTGATTATTTTAGCGAAAATGTAACTACTAAAACTCTTGAAAATGTTTTATTAGGGAGGAAAACAACAAAAACTCCCACCATTCTGGAAACTAATGAAACTAGCAATATATTTATTTATATTGTGGATCACGGGGGAAGTGGTGTCATTCCCTTTGACAACGGTGGAACTTTAAAAGATGAAAAATTCGGCAATATAATAGAAAGTATGTATAAAAATAATAGATTTAGACAGATGTTCATAATGATAGAAACATGTTTTAGTGGCAGCATGGCCGACGACATCAACACCCCTGGTGTTGTTATTCTTACCTCTGCTTCTGAAACCGAACCTTCTTTCGCAACTAATTATGATAGCAGAATCGGTGCTTGGCTGGCTGATGATTGTACTTATCAAGTCATAATAACAATATCTGAAAATGAGGACTTATCAATCGAGGAATTATATAATACTGTCTACGAACAAGTTGCGGGGTCACATGTTAGATTAAGTAATTATAATAATTTCGGCAATATCTCTACCACTTCAATAAATGAATTTATTCAGGCATAAGAAAAAATAAAAATGCTCAAATTTTAAGAGTGATCCAAATGAAAATATTCAAAATAATATTGATATTTATTATCGTAATTACAATTATTACTAGTGGATATATATTCTATAATTATACTTCACCCCAGCAGGAAACAAAAAAGCCATTAAAAATCGGTGTTCTCCTTCCGTTAACGGGCCCCAATGCCACAGACTGGGGTGATGTTCTAGACTGGGCAATAGAAAACATAAATGAAATTGGCGGAATCGATGGTCGCAGGATAGAGCTGGTATATAAGGATACAAATGAAGAAGAAATCCAGCAGCTTGCAAAGGAATTCGTAGATGATCCATCAATTAATATAGTTATTGGACCCTCAAATAGTGATGAAGTTTATGAAATAACTCCTATGTTTATCAGAAATAAAAAGATATTGATAAGCCCGTCCTCTACAGCTGGTGAGGTCTATGAAACCTTCGGTGGTAAGGATTTTTTTTGGCGAACCTGTCAGTCAGATGTAGCACAAATAAAAACTATTTTTCATGTCCTTTCACAACGAAATGTGACAAATATCTCTCTTATTTATGAAGACACTATCTATGGTAAAACATTTTTCGATTGGACTGGATTTTATTCAATAGAATCTGATATAGAATTATTGAATTTAGTAAAATTTGAACCTGGAGCGAGTGATTTTTCTGAGGTTGTCAAGCAAGCATTAGAAGGTGAGCCTGAATATATAATTTGCGTCGCTTTTGCTTCAGATGCCGTTAAAATCAAGATGGAGTTTGATGAATGGAGCAGCGCAACAAAACTGTTTCTCACAGACGCAGCAGAGACCCAATATTTAATAGACGAGCTAGGGGAGGCTGCAGAAGGGCTTGAAGGCACATCACCAGCAGCAGATCCATCTGCTGGCTTTGAAACTGCTTATTTTAAAAAGTTTGGACAAGAGCCTTCCGCTTATTCAGCCCCCACCTACGATGCTTTTTTATTGTCTATTTATTCTCTCGCTAGATATGAATACAAAAATGGAGTGGAGGGTATAGAGGAGTCCATAAAAAAAATCGTGTCTGGTAAGGGTACGGAGGTTGGCTGGGATAAGGGGGGAATGAAAAATGCGATAGACCTAATCCTTCAGGGAAAATTTCCTGATGTTGCTGGCACCTCAGGGCCTCTCGAATTTGATGAAGAGTTCGGAGTCGACCCGCTCGAGACATTTTATATTCACTGGAAGGTTGAATCCGGAAATTTTAGAGCCATAGAAACAATAAGTTCAAGTCCAGCCTCTTAAATGGATATGGTCTAACACTATGCTATTCTTTTACATAGAATATCCATCAATGGAAAAGTGGAGCAAAATACACCTACTTAAAATGTGGGGAGAGACGTAAGGTTTGTACCCAAAAGCCAAGATAAAATTGGTTATATTAGGCAATGAAATACGTTTAAAACTACCTCACATCTCACAAATCAATAATATAGTTGAAAGGAATAACCAGAATACCTAATCATAAAATAGTATTTGAATAATATTGCTGGAAATTGATTTGCTTTCAAAATGTAAAATTGAGAGAGAAATATGATTGAACATAAAAATACCGATAATATAGGGTCAGAGGCTAACATAAATGAAAATGAAGGTGAAAGTGATTCAGAACTTCGTAAGTTAAAAAAAGTAATTGACATTGCTTTCTACACGCTTATCCCATTTACCATTTTATATCTCGTTATCGGCTTCCTATCAAATTCAATTACTATTATTGCGATCGCTCTTGATTATGGGTTATCGTTCATTGTTCAATTGTTCGCATTTAAATCCATTCGCACTATATTAAAGATGAACACATTGAAATTCCCTTACGGCACAGGTAAATTGGAGAATTTCTCTAGCCTACTATATGGCTCGCTTGCTATCCCTACATCTCTGTTTATTATTTTTACCTCTATCATGAGATTCATCTCACCTCCTGCTTTCATTTCATTTGGAATTGCTCATATACCGCTGATCCCATCTCTGATACGTAGCGTTTGGCTCTTCCAATGGTCACGACGGTTAATGAAAACTATAGGGTCACCTTTGGCGCATTCATATTATATCAATTTTAAAATATGTACATTGTTTGATATTGGTGTGCTAATAGGCATCAGCTGTGCTCTTGCTCTAGTAACATTTGGTTACGGAGCTATTGCTTATTTATTTGACCCCGCGATTTCACTTATACTTGCCATTTACATGATATTCTGTGGTATCACGATGACTATAGGTAACTTCAAAGTACTAATTGACCTACCTCTTCCAGAAGATGATCAATTAAAAATAATGGGCGTTTTAGCGCAAGAGTACGAAAGTTACGAAAATGTTGGGAATATTTACACTCGCATTAGCGGTAAGATGCGATTCATCGATATAGAATTATATTTAAGAAAAGATATGTCAGTTGATGAGATAATGAGGCTAAGGCAAAGAATGGAGACTAACCTGAAAAAACATTTCCGTGATATTCATTTTAATTTAATTCCGCTCTATAAAAAATCTTTACCTAAAACCGAGTAGGAAGGTGGTGATGAATGTGAAAAATAGAAGAGCCTTCTGGTCTAGATTTGGTATATCTACGAAAATTCTAATTGTATTTTTGGCTTTGTGTATGATATCTTTAACTATTGTGGGGTTTCTTGCATTTACAAGTCTACAGGGAATGGGTGATTATGCATTAGAAAGTAATGACTCATTGGGAGATCGTGCAGTTGATGATAGTACTAAGGCTTTAGAAAACCAAGCAGAGGAATATCTACTTCGTGTGACAAAAGATCAAGCTGCAGTCAGCAATATGCTATTTGAAAATGTTGAAGCGGAGACTACAATCATTGGTAAATTTGCTTCTACCCTAATGAACAATTTATCATCCTATAGAAGTAGGTATTCTTATTCTCAAAATGAGACCCCAGAGGACATATATGCGACATCAGTATATATACTGGCACCGGGGGTTGATGTTGATGATATAAAAGATGAGCTAAATCTTTCGAGTAACATGGATGATATTTTTATACCGATATATGAAACTGACCCACAGCTCAGTTGGGTATATGTTGGAACAGAATCCGGCATGATTCGAATTTATCCCTGGTGTTGCGGAATAGATACTTCTTTTGATCCTAGGGAACGTGAATGGTATAAAAATGCAAAAGAGACTGGAACAATAACATGGTCTGAACCATATATCGATGTTGCGGGATCTGGATTAATGGTGACTTGTTCAAAACCAGTTTACAGCTCAAATAATGATTTATTTTGGGTTATTGGAGTAGATGTAACTATAGAAACAATCAATCGAGATATCATCAACACGCAGATAGGGGAGCTAGGATATGCCCTTCTGATAGATGATATTGGTAATGTAATTGCCCGCCCGGGTCTAAGCGCTGGAGACCAAGGGTGGGATGAATCATTTGAAACCGAGAATTTACTACTCAGCAATAACACTGAATTGAGAGCGATAGCCGAGAGTATGATCTACGGTAATACCGGGATAGCGAGATGCAGTTTTGAGGATGGTGAGAAATATATCGCTTACGCCCCAATTAATTGTACAAATTGGAGTGTCGGTATAGTAATGCCAGTTAAAGAGATAATAGCACCGGCATTGGCGACAGAGAGCAAAATAAGTTCTGATACAGAAGCCACTGAGGAAAAAATTAATGAGAAGATATTTAATATGCAAAATATTTTTATTGGCATTTTCATTGTCATACTTCTAATAGTCATTGGCCTGGCTTTTTTATTATCAAAAACTATTACAAGGCCCATAAAAACTCTCCAAAAAGGGTCAGAAGTCATTGGCCAGGGCAATTTAAAATATGAAGTTAAGGTAAACACAGGTGATGAACTCGAGGAATTGGCAAATTCGTTTAATAAAATGGCCTCTG
>CBDVCJ010000044.1:0-19115 GCA_965372445.1 uncultured Thermoplasmata archaeon
CATTGGCCGGAACCTTTACAATCAGCACAGGGATTACCATCATCATCTTTTCCTGTACCTTTACAGGTTTCACATTTGCCGGTTACGTCACACCAAATACATTTCCCGGTGCCATCACACGAGCGACAAGGTTCTTTATCGACGGCCGGTGTGCGTTCTGCGAATTCCTGGACGGTTTCCTCAAGCTCGGAAGTGACTTCTGACGCAAGCTCAGAACTTGGTGGGGGGGACGTTTCATACTCCAGTTCCTCGATTTTTGAGAGTTTCTCGGCTAACCCGATCTCAAGTTCTTCGTCGACCATACCGTCATGTGCTTTTTCATCCATTGGTGTTTCTGCAGGTGGTGTTTCCTCAATGGGCTTCTCGTCCAACTCATCCTTAGACCGCTCCAATGGTTCCACGGGAGGTTCTTTAAAAATTTTACTCGCGGCTTCCTCAATTAATTTTTTCGGCTCTTCTACCTTGGCAGGTTTTTCTAAGGATGGTTCCATTTCAAGTCGTAATTTCTCACCATCATAAACGATTTCCATTTCGCGCTCGAGGGATTTTAATTGTGTCTGATCAATAGTGAGAGGGCTAACTGAAAATAATAACGAGGCCACATTTTCTGCTATTTTATCCTTTATACCTTGAATAAAGAATAGCACAGGTTTAAAACTATTTACACTTATTAAATATTCCAAGCCATCTAATAATAAGACTGCTCCAGGATTATTGTCAATGAAATCTTCAATCACCAAATTTACACTACCGATCATTGGAGAAACTGTTTGATACTCAGTTACACTTTCTCGATCGGTCAGCCAAAAAATCTCAGCTTTTTTTGACATTTGTTCATATTGATTTCGTAATTGTTTGGGATGTGTCCGGGTTATACAAAGCCCCTTCGATCCTTTTGAGATTGCCTCTTCAAAGACCTCGAAACAGTATTTCGGTTTTGATTCTTCTATGATATAACATTGATAATATTCCAGCTTCTTCTCCTTCTTGGGTACCTTTTTCAGTGGTGCAGGCATAAAAGTTTCTAATTCGGATAACCCGTCTAAAAGCCTTACATCTATTTCAAATAAAGCCTTCTCAGTCATCGATAACTTATTCACAATGTCTGTCGGTTCTCTAATTGGAAAAGTTATATTATCGGATATCTCCGAGGGCGATAAACCGTATATCCTAAGGCTAGTTAGGCTCTTTTCTAATTGGCTACTATCTTCAATCGGGTAAGTCAAATTATTAATTATCTGGGTGATATTTGCCTTGGTAATTACATTGACAAAAGATCCACCAATAAGTGCATTAACAATTTCATTTGGCTCCTGGAACTCTTGGCCTTTTTTAAAAGCTTTTTCTGCAAGTGTCTTTACCGGCACTTGTTCTAAATCACGGTTGATCTTGATTTGATGGTCTTTTCCACCTAAGACCGCTATAAGTGTCTTTTTGGAGGTTATAGGGTACGGCGGTTTACTATCATATAGCTGCAATAATATTGTCCTCACACCATGAATGTCAAATTTCAAATCTTGCATTATTACCACAAAATTCCAAAATATATATATCTAAATCATTAATCTAGTTTATAAAATTTAGTATTGAACCGCCATAAAATTGGGCGTTTTAATTATTATACATATCTCAAAGGTTTTATGCAAGGTATAAATACCAAATAATGATATTATTTTTATTATCGATAACATTTATTAGAAAACAAATAAATATAGTGTTTGGCTTTCCGAAACTCAAAGGATCTGGGGTTTATTCATTTGGTGATTGTTATTGCAAGGGTACCCGAGCTTGGTCAAAGGGGCAGGGCTTAGGACCCTGCTGCGTAGGCATTCGGGCGTTCGAATCGCCCCCCTTGCATTTAATTCACTCTGATGGTAGTATGTCGAATGTCGGGAATTAAATGCCGGTTTTTTTAAAATTCACTATGCTTCTTTATTACTTTCGGATGTGAATTTTAAATGCGGGTTGTGTAACTCTATTGCGAAATCTTGAGTTACTTCGAGTTACCCAACCCCCAAAACCCTTTGTTGGTTCCCCCGAAATTAAAGTACAAACCACTTATAACAGCCATGGAATTATAAGCATCCATAGTATCAATAAAAAGAAAAAGAACGCTATGAAATTTGAGATTATATTGACATATTTTTCTCGGGTTGCCTGAGCCAGACCTTTTTTAATACGTTTAATTATTGAATCCAATCCATCTTTAAAAACATAGCCACCATCAAGAGGTTTCATTGGTAAAGCATTAAAAGTTCCAACCAACATATTTAACCAGAAGAGGTAATAAAACGCGTTAGCAAAAATCCAAAACAATTCGTTGGGTAAAACGCCCAGAGGACCTTCTACCTCGTACAGGTCGATTATCGGTGAATGGAACGGTAGGATCTTTAATTCCAGGTCCATTATACCCTGGAATGGCAGACCAATTACGTATTGGAATATATTATTCCTCCGTTCATCGGAAGAATCGGCTGACCTAACTGGATATGCCAAACTATCAGAAAAATCATTTACATCTATTACATTCAATCCAAGATATGAGGTTCCAATGCCTAAATACCCTTTACCTTTTGTATTCTCAATTAGTTCTTTATCGTCTTCGTAGATCGCAATATTGCCCCTATAAATTTCATATTTATCTGCCAGTTCAACATTAATTACTCTAGGAAGATAGATCCCCGTTCCATCACCGTTGGAATTATTATCATCGGCATCTTGATATTCCAAAACCGTAATCGAAATTTCCTGGTCGGATTTGGTTGTGTCTATATAATCCGCAAAGTCGCGATGATTGCGGATCTCATGACCGTCGACATCAGCAATTATCATACCGGTTTTAATTCCGGCTTCATGAGCGGGATAATTTTCATTTAACGCTATCACAGTCAATCCTGACGTAATATTTTCAATTCTGCGATAATCACCTTTATAATATACTCCTAGAGATATCGTTTCATTAGGTGCTGAATCATTATAATCGTAATAATCCCTATAATCATCGATCGGTTCACCATTTATGTCAATTATTTCCATACCCGGCTTGATCTCGGGTGTACTGAATTGTGTCGGGCCTTCATACGTGTCAAAAATGATCACGCCGTCTTCAATAGGAGTTAAGGATGCCATAAAACACCATGAAAATATCATTGCACAGAATAACCCGAACATGATGTTCGTTGCCGGGCCGGCAGAGAAGATCTTGACCCTGTGTGATTTTTTTGTAGTTTCCAATTGTTTTTCATCCGGTTCGACAAACGCACCTACAGGTACAATACATAAGAGTACACCAAGAGATTTAAGATTGATCTTGGCAGCCCGAGCAAGAATCCCATGGGCGAATTCATGTATTACAACGGCAATTGCTAGGGCGAAAATGCCATACCAAAGAGGTATCAAGGGGTTAATACCTGGTAAGGCCAAAATATGTTCAGGAGGCATAGGTTCAACCTGGACAAACATCGCTGCAATTGCACCAAAAAGTATGATTATTGACATGAGTACCATTGCAATTAAAATTATTATTATTGATATGATCCCATAAACATTCCAGAATGATCGTTTCTGTGATAGTTTATCAATAAATATTCTTCCACGTTTCGTTCGCCACATTAAAAAAGGGCCAAAGAATGATATATTTAATTTTTCCAGTATCTTTTTTTTCCATAATATATATACAATTACAATATAGATTATGATCACTAATAATATGTATATCAAAACTTCATACGCCATAATTAGCCTCGATTTGGATTTAATTATTCATCAACATAATCGTCCTAATATTAATATTTTAATGGAGGATGTTGGTAACAAAGAGAATATAAATAGAAGATCTAGATTAATTTAAACAGAAATCCGATATCAAATACCAAAAACCAAAACAGACTCAAGGGCAAAGTTCTAATGTTAGGAGTCTGCGGTAACTTGCTTCGCCAAGTTGCCTCGCATTAAAAATCCATCTTGGATTTTTAAAGCGATAGGCGGAAGCAAGAATAACCTTTCGTCTTTTGCCTCTCGCCTCTCGTCTTTCCGTCGGCAATCCCCAATCCTTAATCCTTAATCCTTAATCCTGACTCCTCATACCTAACTCCTGACTCCTAATAACAAAACCCTTATATATTCCTTTTACGGTAAAGTTGTCCTTCAAATAGGTAAGTTGGTGATTGTGTGGCACGCTTTCATGAAGCAGAAAAAAGATTGCTTTTAAAAAAGATCTGTATGAGATGTAATGCTCGCAATCCGGTCCGAGCGACAAGATGCCGGAAATGTGGGTATAAAGGGCTCAGACCGAAAGCCCGAGAAAGTCGTGGTGCTTGAACCCCTAATTCAAGATCTACCAATATGTTTTTAATTTTAGGTTCTAATGTTTATTTTTTTAGAGCACAAAAGGACATTGCCTTCAAGTGGCAATAAATTTCATAAATAAACTATATATGATTTTCGATTTCTTATTCAGTTCTTGAACGCAGGTTAAATTTCAAACCCGATCTTACGAACCACTTTAATAAATATTATTTTATAGTGGGTAACGTTATTTAGTCAAGATTTGTGATGATGATGTTAGTTAAATTTTCTAAAAAACCTAAATCAAAAAATAATGACAATGAAACTCCTCTTATAATAAAAAAAAGTAAAGTTCGAACTCGGCGTGGTGAACCGATCACAATTTTGAAAATTAGTAAATCGAAATCGGGTCAAACCCACCTTCACGACTTAAAAATGATTGGTTCCCAATTTAAATCTGGATCTCAATTCAAAATTGCCAAACGGTATGATGAAAAATTGATCCAAAATATGGAATGGGTTGCGGTAGAGAAAAATGCCTATTGGAAATGCATCCGATGTGGATGGTGCTGCACACATAGCTGGCGTGTAAATCTTACCTGGGAAGAATATGATCGATTGAAGGATAAAATACCAATAACTGAAATTGTCGTAGACCAAAAAACTGGCATGTCGCATCCCTTTTTCGAGATCGGTGACCAATGTATCTGTTACGACCCGAAGGACAATATATGTAAAATATATCGCGAACGAGCTTACAGCTGTGCTACTTTTCCTTTTGCGATCACCCATAAAGGTGAACTTGTAAGGTCAAAATTCTGCAACGGGTTCGGGCATGGTAATAAAATCAATACCGAGAAAATGAAAAAGCACATTATTAAATGGCGTAAAAAAGCAGGTATGAGGTTCAAATGATTTTTAATGTGGGATATGTTTGTCTATATTTTGGTTCGTAGGACTTGTTTGTCTATGGAATGGTTTGTAGGATATGTTTGTCAATTAAATAGGATGTGGGATAATATTGTCTTATTGTTGGTTCGTGGGATATGATTGTCTGATCATTAGTATGTGGGATATGTTTGTCAACACGTTAGTTCGTTCTATACTTTGATAATCAGATAGTATGTTCTAATCGTTAATTAACAATTAAAACACACAAACATATTGGCGCTGGTTCCCACACACCAAACATAATGCATAATTATCCTACAAACCAACATAATGACGCCGTATCCCACGCACTTAACTTATGGCGTTATTATCCCACAAATCAACACAATGACGCCATATCCCACGCACTTAACGTATGCCGTTATTATCCTACGAACAAAAATAATAGTGCCGTATCCCACAAAACAAACTGTTGACATCAAGTCCAACATTTAAGAAATTAATACTATTTTTTAGAATTATTTTTAAAATTGTTCTTTTTGGTTGCACAGTCGATATTAACACATAAGGTCCATGGTTTGTGATTTTTATTTATCACTTTTATTATTGGTGCACTACAGGTATTACAGGTTGTTGGGGTGGTGATAATTTTGCCCTGTTGGGGTAAGGGATAGGTTAGATCACAATTAGGATAGGTTGAGCATCCGAGGAAACGCTTGCCTTTTCGTGAGTATCTTATTACCATTTCACCATCACATTTTAAACATTTACCGACCGAATGACGGGTGGTCAATGCTTCCCTAATTGAAGTCCCTATTTCCTGTTTGTTCTGGTCAAGAATATCCAGTACATTATCTAGAATATCTTGGGATTCCTTGATCACTGCATCCTTGGTTTTTTTACCTTGTGCGATATCATCCATATCTTTTTCAAGCAACGCTGTCATTTCGGGTTTGGTTATGCTTTCTGCGAAATTCTCCAAAGCAGAAGTTAAAGCTACACCTGTTTCGGTTGGAACTGGTGGCGTTTGATTTACATAACCTCGATTATATAATTTCTGGATTATCTCATGACGTGTGGATTTCGTACCTAATCCTAACTTATCCATCTCTTGTATCAAATTTCCCTGACTAAAACGTTTCGGTGGTTGGGTTTTCTTATCCAAAAGCTCTACCTTTAAAACTTCGACCTGCTCTCCCTCTTCTAAGTCTGGTAATTTCTTCTCTTTGGATTTAAAATAGGGATAATATTTGTGCCAGCCTTGTTCCAAAACATCATAACCATCTGTTTTAAATGGCTCTTGATTTATTTCAAGATCTACTTTCATACTTTTACCAATCGAGACCGGTGCAACAGTCGCCAAAAATCGTCGAACAATTAATTCGTATATCTTCCACTGTTGAGAATCAAGTTTGCCTTTCTCCGCGGCTCGTACAGGATATATCGGGGGATGGTCGGTCGCAAATTTCTTGCCACGGCTCGGTTTGATCTGTTTCTGTGCCAATAGCTCCTCAGCTTCTTTACGAAATTCGTCGGTGCTCTTCAGGGTGTTTAATATATTACGAAGGTTCAATGAATCTGGATATACGGTGTTATCGGTTCGGGGATAACTTATCCAACCATTGCTGTATAAATCTTCGGCAATTATCATTGCATTGGCGGCAGTAAAATTCAATCTTGTAACCGCACGTAGGAACTCTGTTGTATTGAACGGTGACGGAGGCCAATCCTTTTTTTCTTCTTTAACGAGCTTTGTAACTGTAGCTTGCTTGGTCTCTCGCGTTTTATCATAAACAGTATTAGCCTTTGTCTTATCTTGAAACCTATCTTTTTTATGCTTGGCAGTAAAATTCATACCTTTTTGCAGGGTGGCAATTATTTCCCAATATGGCACGGGCTTGAAGTTCTTGATATCGTTTTCACGGTCCACTATTAATGCAAGGGTTGGTGTCTGTACACGCCCGACCGATAGAAAATCTTTGCCTTTCTGGTTGCTTACAAGTGATATGAATCTCGTTAATGATGCACCCCAGTGCAGATCTATTATTTGGCGCGATTCTGCGGAGGCAGATAGGTTTTCATCTATTTCAGTTAAGTTTGAAAAGGCATTTTCTACCTCTTGTTTGGTCAAGGCACTGAACCTCGCACGTTTGGCGGTTATATCCGGGTCTGTGCGCTTGAGCTCGTCCAAGCTCTCTGAGCCTATTAATTCACCTTCCCGATCATAATCGGTTGCTATGATAACATTATTATTTTCGGAAATTAACTTATTTAAGGTATCCAATATATTTTGAGCTTGAATCTTTTTTATCGGCTCTTGACGTATCAACTCTCTTAATTGCTTTTCATCCCACCTTGTAAAACCCTCGGGATAGTCTAAATTTACGATATGACCTCTCAAACCTACGACTTTATATTGAGAATTATTACTATCAAAATCATAAACACGTACATTGTTGATGTTTATTACTTTTGCTTTCCCATCCGATAAAATTGTTGCGATCCGTTGTGCAGCTGAGTTCTTCTCGCATATGATTACAGTCATTAATCCACCGAAATTTTCAACAACCAAAGTGATAACGGTCAGTGTATTTAAAGATTTCTAATGGTAAATTCCATTTCATCACAGGTTATTTTTTAAAAAGATTTGAGTTTAGAATTTACTATGGAAAGACGATAGGCAAAAGGCGATAGACGATAGGCGATAGGCGAAAGGAGTCTTGGGAGTCCAGGGAGTCAACCCACCTTTTTCATCAAGTTGACTCCACGACGCCATGACTCCATGACTCCATGACTCCAAGACTCTACGACTCTCCAGTTTAAATAAATCACACTTTACCTAATGCATAAAATGCCGCATACCAGTGAACACCATCGCGATCCCGAGTTCATTCGCGGTGGCTATTACCTCCTGGTCACGATTTGAACCGCCGGGCTCCACAATGTATTTTATATCGTGGGCGTCTGCATTTTTTATATTATCATCAAATGGGAAAAACGCATCGGAGGCCAGCACACATTCCAACATCTTTTGCTTGATGTATTCTTCTTTGGTTACTTCGGGTGTGGGATCTTGAGAATCATATAACAGTCCGAAATTTTCCTCGGCCTTGGTCACAGCCAATTTTCGCAATGCGTCTACTCGGTTAGGCTGACCTGCACCCATACCAATGATCTGGTATTGGTTAGGTTTATATTCATAACCGATCATGATAGCATTGGATTTGGTATGCTTGGCAGCCTTCCATGTAAATTCTGCCAATCCCTTTTTACTCTCAGGGAATTCGGTAGTTGTTGCAGTCTCCCATTTATCAAAAATCTCAATGTCACGAGATTGTTCCAACATCCCTCCGGTCACATATTTATATGTTTTTGGGGTTGGTGAGCCCACACTTAGGTCTGGCACTTCGAGCAACCTTATATCTTTGCTTTTATTTTTTAAATACTCAAGTGCATCGTCTTCGAAACCAGGTGCGATTATCGCTTCAACAAATTTACCTTCAAGAAACTTGGCGGTATCCAGATCGACTTTACGGGTCGTAGAGATAATACTACCAAACGCAGATACCGGGTCACCCGCCCAAGCAGCTTTCATAGCTTCCGACAGATTCTCACCAGTTGCCAACCCACATGGGTTTGTATGCTTGATCACAGAAACCGCAGGCATGTCTTTAAATGACTTTACAGCCTCGAACGAGCCATCGCCATCGACATAATTATTATATGATAATTCTTTACCATGCAATTGTTTAATCTGAGAAATACAGGATTCATTTATGTCCTCTTGCCGATAAAATTTCGCAGTCTGATGCCAGTTCTCACCATATCTCAAGGGTTGGCCATTCACGAATTTTAATCTAAGAATTTGTTCATTGTTTAGATTTTTACTTAGATAGGTGTCAATTGCAGCATCATAATCCGCGGTATGACGGAAGACCTTCACCGCCAATTTGGCTTTGGTCTCGTCGCTAACTTCACCTTGGTCACGGAGCTCCTGGAGAATCGCATCATAATCACCGGGGTCGGTCACAACAGTTACATGCCGATAATTCTTGGCGCTTGACCGCAGCATTGTTGGCCCACCAATATCAATATTTTCAATCGCATCCTCGAGCGTTACACCCTCTTTAGCGATCGTTGCCTGAAAGGGATAAAGATTGACAACGACCATGTCAATTAATTCCACACCTTGCTCCTCGATCTGTTTCATATGTTCGGGATTATCTCTTAACGCGAGTAGCGCGGCATGCACTTTCGGGTGAAGGGTCTTGACCCTGCCATCCATCATTTCGGGAAAGCCGGTATAATCAGATACATCTTTTACATCAATGCCTGCCTCACGAATTGCGCGGGCGGTACCGCCTGTAGAAAGGATCTCCACACCCATTTCAGTCAAGGCTTTCGCAAATTCTACAATACCTGTCTTATCAGAAACACTTATCAATGCCCTATTTAATTTTGTCATAATTCAACCTCCCCATAAGGATGTTCGGGAACACGGGTATGGATTAGAAGTTAATAAAAATTATGTTTTTTGACTGTCATGTATCCAAAATGGATAGGCGAAAGGCGATAGACGGGAATAGGGAATGGGGAATCGACCTCCCCACCCCCCATAATATAACACGAAGGACGCGAAGAACACGAAATTTAGTTAATGGAAAAAATTCTTTCGTGTTTTCGCGCTTTCGCGTTAAAATTAGAGTGGGCAGCAGTCGGTTCCCGCGTTCCCGTTGCTTTGAAAAAGCCAAAGGGTTTTTCAAAGCAGAGGCAACTCAGCCCTCTCAGCTCTAAGTCTTCATAATTAGTTACTTATTTTTATATAAAGCATAGAGGGCGGGGTTGCCGCATTGAACAATACTTATCAACTGCTCCCGAGCTCCCGTGTTACCGACGTTTGGCACAATAGTAACTATTCTTCATCCCAATCTTCTTCAGCCTCATCTTCGGTCTCGTCTTCGTCGTCCTCATCTTCCCATTCGGCTTCTTCGCCCTCCTCTCCACCTTCGCCCTCTTCGTCTTCCCATTCCACGAGCTCTTCCTCTTCAGCCGGGGCGGCATCTCCAGGCGGCCTTGCGGCGGGTTTGCGGTGCATCATTGCAAAGGCTAGAATTGCCAGTATAATTAATATGATGACGATTATCGCCACCCACAACATCCAATCAGTTTCGGCTTCTTTACCGTCTTTATCTTCGCCTTCTTTTATCGGTGGGGTGGTTTTGGCATCGGCATCACTTGTGGGCGTGTCGTCACTTGGGGTGGCTACAGCTTCGCCGTCGTTTGCTTTGAAGAAATAGGTGTGGTTGCCCACGGGTAGTTTGGTCTTAAATTCATAAATACCGTCGGTCGCGTTCTCGCCCGGTTTCAAGAACATATCGTGTTCCACGCCATCGATAACGACCTGGATCGAGGTGGGTGGGTCGCCGTCTTCGTCGTTGTAGTGCACCGAGAAAGTAAATTCTGTATCTTCATCTCCTGAAGAATGTGTCATCTTACCGTTGGTTAGGCCAGGTGCATGGTTATCTTGATCCGATGGTTCACCAGAGAGTGAGACCTTAACGGTAAAGTTATGAAAAGCCCAACCTTGTTCACCATCGGTGACTGAGACATTTACCCAATAGGTGGCAATATCTTTCGCCATCGGTTTACCACTAAGAACACCCGATTTTTTATCTATTGATAACCAAGACGCATTAGTTTTCAAGATCCATTGTAAATAATTAATTGGCGTACGGTCATCGGTAGCTTCATAATCCACAGAATAAGTTACATTGACCTTAGCAGTTGTAACATCCTCAGTTGTTATCATTGGCGGTTCATTCGCGGTTGAATATACAATTATCGTAAAGTTATGGAAATCAAAGCCGCCATCGCCATCGTTTACAGTGATATTCACCCAGTGTTTACCTACTTCACTTAACTGCGGTTTTCCACTGAGTACCTTGCTGGTTATATTAAAATTCAACCAGGTTGCATTCGTGGCAAAGAACCAAGTTAATTGTGCTAAGGGTGTCCGATCGTCATTTGCAGCATAATCCACACTATAGGTAACATTTACCGTCGCACTTACAACATCAATTGTGGTAATTATAGGATTTTGATTTGGTCCTAAAGATTCTTCAACTGTCAATGTATAGTTATGGAAATCAATGCCCCCTTGTCCATCATTAACTGTAACATTTACATAATATTCACCTATAGATTGATTTGTAGGTGTACCCTTAAGAATTCCTGTGGTAGAATTTAGTGTGAGCCATGAACCCGCATTTGAGTTCAGTGACCATGTAAGTAGATCACCATGAACAATATCGTCGTCTATAGCATTATAATCAACTTTGTATAATTCATTTGTATAGGCAGTTTTATCATCCTCAGTTGTTATCCTAGGCGGATCATTGACATTAATAACTTCCAGACTAAAATTATCACTGGCAGTTAAAAACCCATCATGAACGTTCACATCCACCCAGAAGTCACCACCGACATCGTCGTTGGTTGGTGTGCCGTTGATCTTGCCTAAGGTATTATTTACAATTAACCAAGTAGCATTGGTTTCAATAGTCCAATCTAATGTTGGACCATCCACATCTTGAGCTTCGAACGCAAAATCATAATATTCATCTTCAGGTGCATTTGGTAATGCATCCGTGATCAGTTCCGGCGCGTCATTAACATTGATCACCTCAAGCGAGAAATTAGTCCAATCAATATCATTTCCATCACTAACAGTAATATTTACCCAAAATACCCCCACATCGTCATTGGTTGGTATTCCACTGAGGTTACCCGTGCTTGTATTGAAATCGAGCCAATCCGCGTCAGAGGAAAATGACCAGGTCAGAGTATCTCCGGTTGGGTCGATATCTTCTGCATGGTAAGTAACATTGTAAAGTTCATCTTCAATCGTATTATTAACATCAATTGTAGTAATATTTGGAGCGTCGTTGACGTTGAACACGGTGACCGTAAATTCGAACCAATCAGTTGATCCGGTATTATCTTCCACAGATACATTCACCTGAAACCAACCAACATGGGTATTATTTGGTGTTCCGGATAGTACTCCAGTGCTGGGATTGATGGTCAACCATGTCGCATTACTATCAATGGTCCATGTGGCATTAATGTCATCGATTGAATTGAAATTATATGTATATTGTGTATCTTCATCTATTATCCCTGGTGGCGAAAATGTTGTGATGTACATAGCAAATCGTGCTGCATAGATATCTGCTAGGGAACCTGCTCGATAGTCAGTCCAAACGATTATTATGTTTCCCTTGTGGTCGCAAATTAGTTGCGGTGTTGCTTGATTATTAATTGCATTACAAACAAGTTTTCCTCCCAGTTCCATTACAGTTAGGCCATTGCTGTTAACTTGCTGCATATAAATATCATCATCAGGTCCACGGTTATCCATCCAAGTTATAACCGCACCGCCCTGATGGTCACTGACTATCTGAGGATCGACTTGATAATCAGTTTCATTAGAAACCATTGTACCGTTCTCAAGAGGCCATTGTTTAACACCATTAGCGTCAACTTTGTGTGCATATACATCTTGATTTGTAGACGCATCATCCCTATAATCATACCAAGTTATTAATGCACCACCTTGACCATCAGCATCAATCTGTGGTACACGCTGCCAGTTTGTTGCAGTACAAATCGCGGTCCCGTTATCAATCCATAAGATATTCCCATTTGCATCTATTCTTTGAGCATAAATATCATCAACACCACGTTTATCATTCCAAACAATAATCGCGCCGCCTTGACCGTCAGTAGTTATTTGGTGTTCTTCTTGCTGACCGGAGGCGGTACAAATCGGCTCTCCATCGGTAAGCCATTTTACAACGCCTGTTTTGTTAATTCGCTGAGCGTAAATATCACGATTTGCACCTCGTTGGTCACGCCAAACTATAACAGCTCCACCCTGGTTATCTGTTACTATCTTGGGTTGTGTTTGTTCACCGGTAGGTGTACTTATTGCCATGCCATTAAATGTCCATTGTACATCACCTGTAACATTAACTTTTTGTGCATAGATATCGTAATCGGTACTAGTTCGCTTATCAGTCCAGGTAATTATTGCACCACCTGCATTATCACTGACCAATTGAGCATATAATTGATTATCAGTGGCTGTACATACAGCAGTTCCGTTCTCTGTCCATTGAACGTCTCCATTTGAATCCACCATTTGTGCATAAACATCATAGTCCGTACCGCTTCGATAATCCCGCCAGAGGATTATGGCACCCCCTTGCCCGTCAGGTATCATTTCTGGTACTGTTTGATTATCCACGGCAGTAGAGATCGGTATTCCATCAACATCCCATAGTGGGTCACCATTGACATCGGTCCGCTGTGCATAAATATCCAGTGTACCACTTCTTCTATCAGCCCACACAATAATTGCACCACCCTCACCATCGCTTATGATCTTGGATCCAGATTGAGACCCAGTAGCGGTACTGATCGGGGTATTTGTACTCTCATCGCCCCAGTCAGGGTCATATGCAATTCCGCTGCAGCTATCAAGTATGAACTGGTTCATGACTATTATGTTCAACAAAAAAACCATTAAGATAACTATAAATTTTTTATTCATAACCAAAGCCTCCAATTTATTTTATAAGTAGAATTGGATAAAAGGTTAAAAATGTTTTGTTGACTGTCATGTATCCAAAATGGAAAGGCGAAAGGCGAAAGTTCTATGTCAACAACCGGGAACACGAACGAGATCTGGGGGCCCGGATTCTCGTTGCTCCCGGGCTCCCGATACTCCCGTCACTCTCGACGTTTGGCACAATAGTGTCTATTCTTCATCCCAGTCTTCCTCAGCTTCTTCGTCTTCTTTATCCCACTCTTCTTCAGCCTCATCTTCGGTCTCGGTTTCGTCTATGTCCTCATCCTCGTCCTTGGCTTCGTCTTCCCAGTCCTCTTCGTCTTCCATCTCTTCATCCATTTCTTCGTCAGCAACATCTTTATCTTCGTCTTCCCAATCTTCTTCAGATTCCTCTTCGGCTGGAGGCGCTTCTTCAGACGGGGGTCCATAAGCCTGGGCCGCACCTGAACGTTTGCCAATTGCAAAGGCTACGAAAACCAAGATCAACATTACGATAAATGTCAACAGCACCCAGATCCACCAGTTCTCATCGCCCTCACCAGCTTCTTTATCATCACCTTTAGCTTCTGTAATTGAAGGTGTGGTCTCTGCATCGGTTGAACTTGTCGGGGTTGTATCAGTGGGCACAGCATCCAATTCACCGTCATCAGCTATGAAGTAATAGTCATGCTCGCCTTCGCCAAGTTTGGTCTTGTAGGTATAGTCAACACCGTCAGTATAATCCGTATCGCTTGGGTCCGGGGTCATCTTATGCTCTTTGCCATCGATCCAGACGGAAACCTCGCCGGGGTCGTCATCTTCATCAGTATAGGTCACGGTAAATGTGAATGTAGTATCTGAATCGCCCGATGCAGGTGACATTTGACCTCCACTAAGTTCAGGTTCATTATTGGGTGGAATGGTTGAAACTGTAATTGTAAAATTATGGTAGGTTGATAAGCCACCTTCATCACTAACAGATATATTGACCCAATATTCGCCGATGTCGTTTACAGCCGGTGTACCGCTTAGCTCTTGAGAGGTTGCATTGAAATCCAGCCAACCCGCATTCGATGTCCAGGTCCAGGTTAGATTGATTAAATCGGTGTGGTCATCAGTAGCTTCATAGATCACGGAATAAGATTCGTTAACTACAGCATAAGTTACATCATCAGTCGTGATAGTTGGTGCTAGATTATCAATTCCAAGCTCAACTTTTAAATTTAACTTTTTGGTATCTGTTCCATTAAACCCATCATTTACAGATATATTTACAGAAAATTCGCCTGCATCCGTCTCACCGGGGGTGCCGTATAATTGGCCGGATGTCGAATTCAATTTTAACCACGCACCGGCATCAGTTATCATTGACCATGCCAACATTTGTGGGATTGGGTCGATGTCTTCAGCTTCTAGTATAACTGAATATGGTTCCCCGGTAATTGCCGTGGGTAAAGTTTCTGTAATTATTCTCGGCGGGTCATTTTTATTATTCACCATCAAAGAATAATTCTTATTATCGGAATACTGCCCGTCATCCACACTCACATTCACCCAGAATGGGGCACCCACATCATCATTCTTGGGCGTACCATTAATTTTGGCTTGAGAATTGTTTACCACCAACCAATCCGCATTAGTCACGATCATCCAGGATAAGATCGGGCTATCCACATCTTCAGCCTCGAAGTCAAGTTCATAGAACTCATCTTCCTGGGCGAAAGGTAACATATCGGTAATAATCATCGGCGGGTCGTTGACGTTTTCAACTTCAATAGTAAAATTCGTCCAATCTTGATCGATAGTATCATTAATCGTAATATTAACGCCGTAAAATCCTACTTCGGTTTGGGTGGGTGTACCGCTAAGAACTCCCGAAGTTGCATTAAAATTCAGCCACCCTGCATCGGTTTGGATCGACCAGGTACCGACCTGTCCTACATTTTCAAGATCAATATCTTCATATTCATAATCAACTTCATATAATGCTTCTTCAGTTGCAGTTTCTACATTTACAGTTAGGATATTTGGTGGGGTGTTTAATACATCAGGGACGTCCACAGGAGTGGTTGTGCGGTAATAATAACTGTCAAAGCATCGGAAATAGTAACTGTAACTTTCGCCAATGTTCAGTGTGGTATTGTAATAATATGATTTACCATTGCAATAGTTTGTATCGGCTGGATTAGCTTCCATCATTGGAAATTCCTCGTTACTGATATTCAAAACCATAACCGTTGGTACTTCATTATCTATATCAGAATAAGTTACAGTAAAATTGAAACCCATATTAGTATTGCCAGAAACCGGCGTTACGCTTGGTGTACTAAGAACAGGTGGGAAAAATGTACAACGGTAGAAAATATCGGGTTCGCCTTCACCAGCACCATTTAGACCATCGGTGTCATACCAAACAACATGACTTTTACCATTTTCTACAGCTATCGAGGGAAAAGCTGACCCTAAGGTCATGCCTCTTGTGTTAACATTTTTTGGACCTGGATTTTGTTCCGAAATGATCTGGACTTTTTCCCAACCTTGACCGGAAAAATTGCATTTATAAAAAATATCAGGGGCCGGGTCGGAACCATAAGTTTCATTTGTATCATGCCAGACCACATAAATATTATTGTCCTCTGCCTCAATATCGGGGCCCCGAGAATAATTAAAATTTTCATCGGCACCTGCTACAGGCTCAGAAATAATTTGCATAGTCTCCCAACTATTGCCTGAGATGTTACATCTATAGAAAATATCACTATCGGTACCGGAATTGTCCCAAACCGTATAATCATACCAGACCACGTACAATTTACTATTATCCACAGATATAACTGGAGTTTGCGAACTTAGATCGTTTTGATCGCCCCCCTTAGTTGGTTCGGAAATTATCTGGATATCTTCCCATCCTGACCCTGAACGGTTGCATCTGTAGAAAACATCAACATCGATGTTACAACCGTCCAAATTTGTTACATCATTCCAGACCACATAGATATTGCCGTTCTCTACATCAATATTAGGATTATTAGAATTTTCATTATTATCAGCTCCAAGAACCGGTTCTGAAATAACTTGGATATCTTCCCAACCTGTGCCAGTTAGGTTGGTTCTGAAAAAGATATCTGAATCTGATCCCGAGCCGCCATATGAAGTAAAATCATACCAAACAGCGTAGACTTTGCCGTTTTCCACGGCTAGATCGTGAGTATGTGAACCTTGACTATTTTGATTAGCCAAGAATACCGGTTCGGAAATAACCTGGATATCTTCCCAACCGGAACCACGATTGCAGCGATAAAAAATATCGCTATCTCCACCGGATCCATATAAGTCTGTATAATCGTGCCAGATAACATACACATTACCGTTATCAACAGCAATTTCAGAATCAAATGAGCCATTAAAATTATTATTAAGCCCAACATCAGGTTCTGAAATTACCTCGAACTCTGACCAGGCATCTCCATCGAAATGGCGGTAGAAAATATCTGAATCAGTACCCGATCCTTGGTAATTTGTATCATCTTGCCACACAACATAAATTTTACCATTTTCAACCGCAATATCCGGATAATCAGAATAGTCTATATTCCAATCTTGACCCACAATAGGTTCAGAAACTACGAATATGTCGCCCCAGTGATAGGTCGGTGCCTGGCGAGGTTCTCCAGCAACCGGTTCATTATCGCCATTTTCGGGTAAGGTCGCGGTAAATCCGAGATTACCTGCAATTAACAGCACACTTAATATCAACATACAACTTACAAAAATTGATTTGACTTTCAAACTCATGACCAATGCCTCCATTTAAAGTTAGGAGTAGAATTAGATATAGGGTTAAAAAGGTTTTGTTGGCAACCCTACGGCCCACCTATCAATACAGGAAAGGCGAAAGGCGGATAAGCGAAAGACGGGAAACGGTACCCCCAACCCCAATATTAAACCGCTGAGTACGCTGAGAACGCAGAAAAATTTCAGTGACCTCGGCGTCCTCTGCGGTTTATAATGGAGGGTGGGGGGTAGCCGATTTCCGGTTCCCTATTCCCAGCTCCCAAATTGTAGTTAATGCATTAAATTACATCAGCTAAAATTTGGCTCAAGTCGTAACCGCATTCTAAAACAACTCCATCCGCAGTTACGATCTTTCGATCTTCGATTCTTACATTACTCAGCGCAAACTCGCGGATCGTATACAGTATCATAGGCAGTTCGCGTCGCACACCTTCCTCACGCACCTTGGCAAAATAAGGCTCTCCATCCCCCTCTTCTTGGATGATTTCAGTCAAAGATTTAGTGGCGAACTTGTTTGCCAGTGCTTGCCATAACGGTTCAAAGCTCCCACCCCGGATCGGGAATTTACAAAAAGTCACGGGTGGCCCTTCATCCAGAACCGGAGTTACCAGGTGCATCATTATGCCAGTTTCTTGGGCTTCGGTCCGGATCAACTCCCAGATCACATCTTGCCACGTGCCCTTGGGCCCGCCTGGTTGCGCGGGGTGAAGGTTCACCATATCGAATTTATTACACATCTCGGATCCCACAATTAACATATAACCTGCCAATATGTTCAAATTTGGTGAAAATTGCCCGAGCCGTGCCATAACCTCGCGGTCATATTCAATTCGCCATTGCTCCAAAACAGATGGGTTAGCTCGCCCTTGAGCACGTTGCCCGGGTTGAAAATCCTGTGATGAAAAATGGATTAGATCAAGCCCATACTTTTTGACCTGTTCGAACAATTTATCACTTTCGGGAAATTCACCTGGCTCACGATCACTGAACACGAACTCGAATTCGGCGTTAAGTGTTCCATTTTCAATATTGTCATAAATGATTTGTAATAACTTTCGCGCCGCTTCATCACGGCCTGTTGAGAACCACCCGATTTTGTATGTCATGATTTTGCCCCCGAAAAAGGTTAAGATCAACAACCCTAAATAGCGTAATAAAACTAAAACTTTTTTACCTAATTAACCTATGGATCTTTAGATACTTTTAAATTTTATAAATTCATTAATGATAAATTGTGGGGAATATGTTAAAAAGATATTGCACTGCATTAATTTTAATAATTATTGCGGCAATAATTGTATCCGTTTCCATGAGTGTACCTTGGTGGGGAATTAAGGCCGACTATTCAGATCGGGAGTTTTCTTTTATATCGATTTTTTACCCCGATGAGATAAATTATAGGTATGGACCTCGATCTTTTGAATATATTGATGATGAAGTTCGCATGATTTGCCCCTATGATGGAACTGATAATTCAGGAATAGAATCTAATGATTTACCTGATGATTTCAATAAGGCTAAAAGGACCGCA
>CBDVCJ010000045.1:0-18990 GCA_965372445.1 uncultured Thermoplasmata archaeon
ACTTTATCAATCGTTGTTATTTCTGGTGGATTGTTTTCGAAACCTTCTGAGGTTACGGCCAGAATAAAATCGTGCCAATCTTGACCAGCATCACCGTCATCTACTGTGATATTGACGTTATACCAACCTAAATCACTTATTGATGGCGTTCCTGAAATAACTCCAGTACTTGCATCTAAATCCAACCAAGTTGCGTTTGTATCTAATGACCATGTAAGTTGTGACAATGGACTGTCAATGTCTGTTGCATTGTAGTCTACCAAATACAAAGTATTTGCATTGGCTGTCAATTCATCCTCTGTAATTATCTCAGGACGATCATTTACATTTAAAACTATCAATGTATAGGTTACATATGCATCTCCACCGTCACCATCGTCAACAGAGACATTTACCCAATAATTACCAACTTCATCATTGGTTGGAGTACCATTAATAATTCCTGTAATCGTGTCAATATCAAGCCATGAAGTTGCATTTGTGTCCAGTAACCAGATTTGATTCGAAATCAAGCTGTCAACATCACTGGCATTGTAATCTACTTCGTAAAGTTCGTCTTCATAAGTGATTTCTACATTTGTGGTATTTATTATTGGGTCGTCATTTATATTTAATGCTGTTAATGTGAAATTCGTAAAATCTATATCCATTGTATCATTAATTGAGATGTTAACCCAATAGCTTCCGACATCACCGTTGGAAGGTGTGCCATTTAGAGTTACAGTTACATTATTAAAATTTAGCCAACTTGCGTTGGTGGAATGGTTCCAGGCGCCGAGTTGACCCACATTTGCCAGGTCTATGTCTTCATATTCGTAAACGACTTCATACAATTCATCTTCAAGTGTAGTGATAATATCTTCAGTGGTGATATTTGGTGCTGTGTTATATACTACTGGTTTGTTTACAAATGCTGTAAATCTTGAAGATATACCATCAGAAGTAAAAAACCTACATCTATGCACTCCAATATCTAAATGTGTAATATTGAAATAATAGTCTTTACCGTCAATATAATTCATATCCGCTGGATCAACCTCTAGCAAAGGATATTCTGTGCCACTAATATTCACAGTTATCTCGGTTGGTGCGGTATTCCACATATGATAGTATTGAACTGTGAAATTGAAATAAGTGCTAGTGTTCCCTGAACTCGGCGTTATCTTCGGGGTAAGTAAACTAAATAGGGTGGATGTTCCTCGATAAAAAATATCCCTATCCGTACCTGCGCCATTTGTATCATTAGTATCATCCCAAACCACATAAATATTAGCTGCATCAACATCGATATCTGTATGATAACTGTCACCAATATTAAAATTCTGACCCGGTACAGGTTCTGAGATCACTTGTATAGATTCCCAGGAAGTACCAGTAAGATTGGTTCTGTAAAATATATCATCATCTGTACCTGCACCGTTTGTATTATTCGTATCAGACCAGACCACATAGATATTACCGGTCTCAATATCGATGTTTGGATTGGATCTCTGAAAACTATTAAGATCTTGTCCCGGTACAGGTTCTGAGATCACTTGCACAGGCTCCCAGGAAGTACCAGTAAGATTGCATCTGTAAAATACATCCTCATCCACACCTGCACCATTCGTATTATTATTGTCCAACCAAGCAACATAAACTTTGTCGTTCTCAGCTGCAATTGCTGGCGCCCCTGAATAGCCAGTATTAACATTTTGACTTTGAACTGGTTCAGAGATCACCTGAATATCTTCCCAATTAGAGCTGGTGAGATTGCACCTATAAAATATGTCTTTATCAGTTCCTGCACCGTTTGTATCATTAGTATCATCCCAAACAACATAGATATTTTCGTTCTCAACCGCTATTTCAGGTTTATAAGGTAAACCTGTATTAAAATTCTGACCTAAAACAGGTTCTGAGATCACTTGTATAGATTCCCAGGAAGTACCAGTAAGATTGGTTCTGTAAAATATATCATCATCAGTACCTGCACCATTCGTATTATTATTGTCCATCCAAGCAACATAAATATTACCATTTTCCACAGCAATTCCTGGAGTAACTGAAGAGCCAATATTAAAATTCTGACCCGAAATTGGTTCTGAAATCACCTGTACTGGTTCCCAACCAAGACCAGTTAAGTTGCATCTATAAAATATATCCCAATCAATACTATTTGCACCATTTGTGTTATTGTTATCCCTCCATACAACATATATCTTACCATTCTCAACTGCGATTGCTGGATTATTAGACCATAAGGTATTAAAATTCTGACCAGGAACAGGTTCGGAAATCACTTGGATTCCTGACCATACATATCCATCAAAATGCCTATAAAATATATCTAAGTCCGAACCTGCTCCGTTCGTATCGTTATCATCCTGCCAAACTACATAGATTTTATCGTTCTCAGCTGCAATTGCTTGGTACGAAGAACTACCAATATTAAAATCTTGACCGAATACAGGTTCAGAAATAACCTCGAACTGGCTCCAATTGAAACCGCCGATGCTGCGCGGTAAACCTCGTGTATTAGAATTTTCATCAGATCCATTTTCGATGTTTTCGGTTCCAACTCCTGAATTTAAACAAACAATCAAGCTACTCAAAATTAAAATTATTGTTATTAAAATCCCCTTCAATCTTCTAAACAAAGCTAGAGCCCCCTGGAATAATTAATAATCAATTTCTGAATGGCTTAATGAATATTGAACTTTACTAATAAAAAAGAAAAAAAGAGAGAGGATGAGCATAAAAAAATCCTGTGTATTTTGGGAGTTGATTGATTTTTAGCCAGTCATTGAAATGCTGGCTGGGCTACCCCCGGATAAGATCTTTACATATAAAAATAGAAAATGTCGTACTCCAATGAGAAGTATGACATTAATTATTTAAAGTTGCTTTTTTTCCCCTCAAAATCAACAATTATGAATCTTTCTCCAATATGGTCATGAATAATATGTGGAATTCTAATAGTTTCCTTGGAGTAAACTATCCTTTGAATTAAAATAATTCACTATTTCGGCTAGCTTTTTATCTACTTCGTCCGCTGATAAATCTTCTTTATCATCAAAGTCCCTTTTCATTATATCAAAAAATTGTGCTAATTGTTTAAATCCCATTGCCAATTTATAAATGTCATTTGTTAATTCATCGATCTTTTTATTCTGATCCATTATTTGAGATTCTTTTTGAGCTATCATATCATCTTTTGAAGCTAATGTAAACTCCTGTGATAATGGCTCCGAACAATCATAACAAAATTTATTGGTTGGTGCGTTATTGATTCCACATTTCGGACACGATACCGGTCTCATTAAATCTCTCGGCTCTTCAACGACTTCAAGACCTGCCTCTTTACGTACTGCGTCTACAACGTGCTGTTTAGCGATACGACCATAATAAGATGGCATATTTGAATTATCACGCCATCCGAAAAACGCTCTCATCTCATCTTCAATCATTGATTTTCTGACCTTGATCTCTGTGGCTCGACTGTGTCTTAATAAATGTGGATTGATATGTTTTGTAATCCTTGCCTTATCTCTCGCATTCCGTAATATATTGATTATACCATGCTCACCTAATTCGCCACCTTTAACTGTTAAAAATAGATATGCCTTACCATTATCACTATCTCTATGCTGTGTTATATATTCCTTCAAATACGGCACTGCTCTAACCACTGGTACATCTCTGGCGAATGTTTTTGATATATCTTTTGGTATTGATAATATCGCCGCGCCATTAGTGAATTTTACATTTTTAATTCTCAATGCTCTTAATTCACCTGAACGCATACCACTATCGAATAATGTAACTATAATACACCTGTCTCTGATATTTGACACCTTCACCATTGCCATAATCTCTTTTTCATTGAACATATCCTCGAATGTCATTTCTTCTTTGTTTGTTGCACCACAATGAAGCCATCTAACTTTTTTAGGCGTTTCTTCACCCTCACCTTCGTGCCATCTGTAAAAATGTTTAATATGTGTTTTTATCAATGTAATCGAGTTCGGCTTAACAACCTTACCACGTTCATCCAAAAAATCGCCAATATCTTTCCTTGATATTTGTTTGAATTTTTTATTTGGAAATCTATTCGCCAAATCCCGAATAAATTGAAATTTCGTTCTCAATGTCTGTTCTGAATGTTTATTAGTCCTCAATTCCTTGAGAAACTGTTTTAATGCAGTTCTGTTACTACCATTGCACACTTGTTTTATATAACCATCTGCATTTATTGTCATAATTATCAATAACAATAATGCAGTGTTAATATTTAATATCTTGTGTAAAACATGTCATTTTATTTTTTATAAAGTTTCCTGAACTCCGCCATACTAATGAATTCGAAGCCTCGGGCCTTTGCAGATTTCAATATTTTTTCTAATAATTTCAGTGACTCTTTACCGAGATTACGTAATTTCAACTGCTGCCTGAATTTATCTTTGATCGCATATCCAATAGCTCCTTTTGCGCGTTGGGTGGTCTCGATGGTATCGGGATAATCCAGACATTCATTTGGATGATAAAGGAACACTATCGGCTTGCCCGTGCGTTCAGTTTCGCGAAAGATATAGCGCTGAACCAAATTAGTTAGCTTGGGTGTGATACGCATGGTCGTGCCAATGAACGGCGCGATAAACGCCGACACCGGCACCTCCAAGATCTTCGAATCTCCTTCCTTGGCATACGAGTCATGCGCCAAATAGTATGGTTGACGGGGTGCAGTTAACCATTTAAGTTTTTTCTTCGACCCAAAGCTCATGAATGCATCGAAGCGCTGCGAGCAAACCGAGCTATCCGTTCTAAACCCGGTTTTCTCCAAGGCTTTGACCGTATCGTTATTGATCCTAAGTGCGGGTGCTCGGAACGCTTCGAGCTTTAGGCCGTTTGTGCCGTCGACTATATACTTACGCGCTTTAGTTAGGTCTTTTATCTGGTCTGACAACGATAGAACATCAAACCCTCTACTAACTTCATGCGAATAGCCATGGCACCCGATCTCATGACCCCGTTCGTGCACCAATTCGACGGCTTCTGGCAATTGCTCGGCTAAATTACCGGTAAAGTAAAAAGTTCCATGAATATTGTATTGCTCAAGAAGTTTAAGGGTTCGCGGCAGCCCGACATCGTAAACCTCTTGTGCAGTCGCCGGGTCTTCACGATTAAGAAATAATGAATAGCTCTCAACATCTGCAGTCATTATGAAATACATTTGGCTTTACTCCATAATTTTAACCTGTGAACTCTTCTTTTGACATGACGATCAGCAATATTGCCACCACACTTAATATAGATCCGATTGTCCATATTGTGATCAACCCGGTAATGACACCAAAAATAGCGCCGACAACCGCAATCGAATATTTTTTACGTTTAAAGCAATGTATTATGCCTGCTAAAGCAATAACAATACAAATTCCATTTATGATAAAACATGAAAAAGCAATATTAATAAAATCGTCTAAACTTTTGCTTTCAAATGTACCTGAATTAATAATTTTCGCACTACTGGTCGTATTCCTTACCATCTCAAAATCTTCGGTATTTTCATCTTTTTCGGGGTTAACATCCTCAGGTACGATAATTACCTTACGAAGTTCGGTAATGTATCCTTTTATGCTTACATTAATTACATATCTTCCACACCGAATGTTTGAAAACCTATATTCTCCTGTCGTGCTGTTAATAGTTGTATTGTAGGTGTGTTTCCCTATATTGATCTTATCAAAAAGATAATCAAATTCATGATCGTAATTGGATAATGATATGTTGATCTCTGCCGAGATCACGGTCTGTGTGGCTTTATCCAAAATTTTGCCATTAAGATCGTTTCTTGATTCATAGATACTTGCATATTTATAATTTGCACCGACACCAACCACAATTAAAATTTCGAAAGCCACCATAAATATAACCAGAATTAATAAATAACCCGCAATTCTAGGCTTCATACTTTTGGGTTTTTCTGTGGGTGTCTCAAATGCAGTGCTTTCATAATCTTTAAAAGAATCCTCAGGTTTAACCCGAGGACCAATTTTAAAATCCGGTTCCAATTTAGGAGGATGGCAAAGTTTCTTGGCACACATAATGGCAAATTAATAGTGACTGAGGTATTTAAAGGTATTTAAAACAGTTCTATGGCTTGTGTGGTTATGTCTATTGAAAGATAATGGATGCAGAACTATTGTTGGATTTCAGTTTCCAGATTCCAGTTTTCTAATGGCTGACCAATAGGAAGATAGAAGCTGGAAGTAAGACGATAGAGTTAAATTTCTAGTTTCTATCTTCTATCCTCTAACTTCCTTTTAAATAACTTGCCATCTTGAATCTCGAATCGTGAATTTTATCATTCGATAATCACCACATGCCAATCCCATAATTTTTATATCCCACTACACTGTAACGTTACACGGAATTGATGACAATGCCATCCAAAACCACACTGCCATCTTATAAGCCCATGAGCAAGCCCGAAGCTTGGTTCCGGATTGTAAGACCGCCGATCGTTTTCATTAGTATATTCGGTGCATTGGTCGGGGCGTTGAACGTCACAATGGCTCAGGGAATCGATGTCAATTCCGGCTCGATCTTGCTGACAATTATTGGTGCCGGGTTGTTGGCGGCGGGGTTAATGGTGCATAATGATTTCACCGACCTTGAATCCGATAGGGTAAACCGCCCGCATAAACCGATCCCCAGAGGTATAATTTCACCTAAGACTGCAAAATACACCGGGATAATTCTAATGATATTGGCGGTCGTCGTAGGTTTTATTATTAATATTTTCGAATCTCCCGAGCTTACATTTGATGACCCGCTCACACCTTTGGGCTTGAATTTACCGTGTGGGGTACTTACTCTAATTGTCGTGATCGCCGGTATTTTCTACAATAAAGATGGTAAATATACCGGGCTTGCTGGACACATTTTAGTTGCATTTGGGGTGGGTGTCATACCCTATTGGGGCGCGATTGCAGTGCTGCCGAGCGACCTTATAAGTATGCTGCCGTTAGCCGTGAGTATCTTCGTCATGGAGATCGGTCGTGAAATTATGGTGTGTGCCGGCGATATCAAAGGCGATATAGAAGCGGGTTATAAAACCACGCCGATTAAAATGGGCAGGCTCAACTCAATGTATTTTGTACTGTTGTTTTATCTCGGGTTTCTTCCTTTATATCCGATATCTTATTTTGGATGGCTCGGATTCCCAAAAATCTTCGGCGAGATCTATCTAGTTGGTGCGACGGTCTTTGCATTAATATTATTTTTAACTTGGGCCGATACTATGAGGGTCGCCAAGGCGGGTGATGATGGCCGCACATGGCAGGCGTTCGAACGCAATATCCGGACGGGAACGCGGGTAGGTGTGATATTCTTTCAATTTATTTTGTTCATCGAAGTGTTTTATTAATGAATTATTGTCACATAGATTTCAGATTCCAGATTTCGGATTTCAGTCCCCCCGCCACCCCTATTGCCTTCCAACGGCGAACTGAAATCTCGAATCCCGAATCTGGAATCCAAAAAATATTAACTTTCGGTCAATCCTTCATATTTAAATATAATTATATATATATTCGAATGAGATAAAACCTTTATACCCAAGCTATATGATCTTAAACATTAGCCTTCA
Source organism: uncultured Thermoplasmata archaeon (assembly GCA_965372445.1). Taxonomy (GTDB): domain Archaea; phylum Thermoplasmatota; class Penumbrarchaeia; order JAEHCK01; family CBDVCJ01; genus CBDVCJ01. The sequence goes on from CBDVCJ010000045.1 coordinate 7,634, forward strand.
ATCAGGAGCCATCGAACATGCCTTTTTTCAAGAAGACCCGAAATGCACGAGTGACAGGCGGCAAATCGGACCGCGACTTTATTTCTACCAAAGAGCGTAAATATGTTGCAGACCACATGGAATTAGATCTAGAGACCCAAAAAAAGAACATTATCGACGCCAATAAAAAATTGATCGCGCGTCAATTGGAGCGCCACACAAATTTAAAAGATCGTGCAAAGGGTATGAAATATTTTGATGAAGTTGCTAAGTTTTACGATAATAACCGTTACAAGGAGATCAAAAAGTTTAAGGAGAGCGGTGGCAAAGTCATTGGAACGATGTGTGTTTTCATCCCCGAAGAATTGATACTAGCCTCAAATGCAATATCGGTAAGGTTATGCTCGGGTTTTTACGAGCCAGTCCATCCCGCAAATGAATTATTTGGCGAAGTTGGGTTATGTCCACTGGTAAGATCTACTCTTGGGTGCCGAATGGTGCAGGCCAATCCTTATTTCGAGTTATGCGACGTCGTGTTCTCACCTGCAACTTGTGACGGTAAAATGAAGTTAGGTGAGACGCTAAGCGATTACGGTGAGGTTCTAATGATAAATCTCCCACGCATAAAAGAGGGCGATGTAACACGCCGGCAGTGGTATGAGGAAATACGATTTATAGGCCGCAAACTCGAAGCGATCACCGGCACCAAGCTCAAGCGCAAGCGTCTACAGTATGCAATAGACCTTTATCAGCGCGCACACAAGGCGTGGTTCAATCTCAACGAACTGCGTAAAAGAGATGAGGTACCTATATGGGGCCTCGATGCGATGCTGGTGGCGTCTACCTCGTTCATCGACGATAAAGAACGGTGGACCAAACAGGTCGAGCTATTGACCAAAGAATTAAAAACAGAGAACCCGGTAGTGAACAACCCAGACGACCCGCGGGTGATGCTCGGAGGTTCACCGATTATCTGGCCAAACGAAAAGATTACAAGTTTAATTGAGGACTCAGGAGGGATAATTGTTACCGATGAACTCTGTTCAAGCATGCGGATCTTCTACAATCCGGTGGTGGTCGATGAATATACCGAAGAGGATATGTTTCGGGCTCTTGCGGAACGGTATCTGTATCCCTGCACATGCCCATGCTTTTCACCAAACGATGAACGCGATACTCTCATTCTCAACCATATCAAGAACTATCAGGTGGATGGTCTATTGTTTCATGTCCTCAGAGGCTGTCATTTGAACTCGATCGAGTCGACAAGAATTGACCATTTACTGCGTAAAAATTCGATATCCATGTTAAAACTCGAAAGTGAATATGATGAAGGCGATATCGAGCAGATGCTGACCCGGGTCGAGGCGTTTCTGGAAATGTTGCGGGTGCGGAAAGAGATGGCTTAATTAATCTGATTTTCTTATTATGGGACTATACGTCAAAAGTTATTTTCGTGGGGTAATAACGCCATAGGTTTAGTGCGTGGGATATTAACGCCTATGGTATAGTTCGTGGGATACGGCGCCATTATGCTGATATGTAGGATAGTAACGCCTTAGGTTTAATGTGTGGGATAATAATGTCAATAGTTTGATGTGTGGGATAATTACACCAATGGTTTGGTTCGTGGGATTCAACCTTCTTTATACAGTTCGTTAAACGTAAAATTTTTATTGATTATTAAAACGAACTAACGTTGAGTCAAACATTTCCCACAAACCAACATTAAAACAATATTATCCCACATACTAACGCTGAGGTAAACATATCCCACGAACCATAGCATTGACAAACAGTTCCCACGAACCAAAATATAGACAAACATGTCCTACAAACTAAGGTTGAGGCAAACAGTTCCCACAAACCAACGTTGAGACAATATTATCCCACATACTAATGTGAAGACAACCTAGTCGAACATATAAACCTAGTAAATAATACAAAATCATTTTAAATCCAAATACGCCTCATAACCCTGGATCAAACCATAACCATAGTGGTCGTCATGTGGTGTATTTTGGCTAGGTAATTTTTCCGCGGTATTTTTCAGCACGGTTTTAAACTCGTCGACTGTAGCCGCACCAGTATTATTTGCGTGCTCTTGCTGATATTCCGGTAGCTCACCGAGTATTATTGCAATTATACCCGAAACAAATGGCACTGCAACCGAAGTGCCCTCAATAATTACATAATCGCCATTATTTGTTGGTGTAGTGATATCAACCCCCGGGGCGACGAATTCTGGCTTTTTATTCGGGTCTTCGGTCTCCCACGGATCCAATGGCGGCTCGAGATTCGGGAATTTACCGTCGTTATCGCCGATCGAACTGAACGACGCGATTTTATTATTTTCATCAATAGCCCCAACAGCAATAATACCGTTATAAACCGAAGGCACCCCGACATCACCGTCGTCGTTTTCACCGTCATTATCCGCTGCCGCTACAAGATATATGCCGGCGTTCACCGCATTTTCACAGGCGATCTGGAGATCACTTTTAGTCAACCGCCACTGCGATGATAGGTCTTCGAAGCGCCGTTCCTGGCGGCCGAGAGATAACGAGATAACGTCTGCGCCTTTTGACCTGCAGAAATCGATACTATCGACAATATCATTTTCGTCCCCACCCCCGGCTGCGCTAATGGCTTTAACAACGATCAATTTACTTTTGGATGCAACGCCGAATTCTTCACTTGCGATCAGCGCTGCCATTGCAGTACCATGGCCATCGTCATCATAAGGCTCTTTCTTGTTGTTTACATAATCGCGCCAAGCAACAAGCTCGATATTTTTCATTGCAGGGTGCTCAATATCTATTCCGGTATCAATGATCCCAACGATCACACCTTCGCCAAAAAACCCGGCATCGTTCAACTCGGTGACCTGGGTATTATCATACGCCCAATCAGTTCGGGTCGGAGTGTTCACATCAGTAAGTGCGGGTAAAAGGAGATATATACCCAATAATGCTATAATTATGATTACTACACCAATTACGAGTTCAAGTCTGTTCTTTAATTTGGGATTCATTGTACTCAGCTGTATTAATGTCTTTTTTAGTATAAAAATTTTGATAAAACCTATTGAACTTATTAATATCTCTCATAAACCAATTTTAACATCTAAAACTACGTGCGAGATCCCGGGTGCATATGATTTTATTTTCTTATAATTCAATAATTCCACATTTTTGTTGTGATCGGTCGCAACCTTTTGCACGATTTGAAGGGGCTGGGCCGGTAGAAGTTCATTTGGGCAGGTATCATGGTAATGTATTGTACCTCCTTCTTCATTGAGAATTTTGAAGGCCTTTGGTAAGAATTCGACGGTTTGTTTTATGTAGCCCATAATGATCCTATTAGCAATTTTTTCAGGTGCAGTTTCGCGATTATCGCCTAATATTGGTTCAATAATATTTCCGACATCATTTAATACAATATTTTCCTGCAAATACTGATATGCAACCGGATTAAGTTCACAAGCATAGATCTTTTCGGGACGCGAATGCACTGCTAATGGTAATGTGAAATAACCGATCCCTGCGAACATATCGACTATAGTTTCATTAGGCTCGGAGATATACGCCATCCTCTCTCGTTCATCTATATTGCCGCTTGAGAATATCAATTTTGAAGCGTCGAATTTGAAAATCACCCCATTTTCTTTATGGACCGTTTCGGTACGTGTGCCGTATAGCACCTCCATTGTCGGCACTCTCAACGGGCCTCGAATCTTCTCGGTTTCGCGCAGTACAGTCTTTGCACCGAGTACCTCGGCATAGATCTCGGAGAGCATTGGCAGATATTCTTCGAGCTCTTGAGGGAATTTGACGATCAATACATCTCCTAATAACTCCCATTTACGCGGAAGCAACTCGAAAATGTCAGCCGTTAGTGTCGGTTCTATGGTTTTGAAGTTATTGGAGATCATCTCAAAAGGTTCTAATTGCGCGGTTCGAACCGCTGGCGAAGCTTGCTGGATCATTTCGAGCTTATTCGCGAGCGTTTCTTCTAATCCCAACAGATCAATATAAAAATCATGCGGGTCACTTGAAAATTTATTAATTATTGGTAATTCGATAAATTCTTGACCACGTATGATCTTACGGGCGCCGTCCAACATGTTTTTTTCCATTAATTTCTGGCGGACTTGCTCTGCATATGCCCTCTGAACCTTTATTGCAAATTTGTTATTCATTATAGCTTACACCCAATATTTATGTATTAATATCGAAATAAGTCAAAAAATTCATTAACGACGTTTGAAACTCTAATAATAAATGTTTTATATTAACAAATACTTTATTGTTAACCGTGTGGGTAAATCTTTTTAGCGTTAGGAGTAGAAAAATTAGTCTGATCAACATACTAATTTTAAATTTATGTTTAATTATTATCATCTCAACCATTCAAGCTGAAACTTTTAATTTTTCACATGATTATTCAGATAATGGAAATGCCGCATATTCGCAATCGTCCTTACCTTCAAATATCATTCCACCGCCAGAGCATGTTAACCCTTTTATTGATGATACAACATCAAGGGAATATACAACGCGATCCAATGGCGGTGTTGGTGATGAAACGCCTTTTGCCGATGACTGGGTCGAGGCTACTTATAATATCCAATTTCAAGAGCCCGCGTTAGTGAACTTAGACGCGAAATTCTTGGTGCATGAGATCAATCTTGGGACTATTTATGGTAATGTGTCTGCCGCCCAGATCCGTGTGCTATCCGATGGCGATGAAAGCTCAACAATTATCACCTATCTCAAATCCCAGATCGAGAAAGAGATTTTCGGTAAGTTCTTAGAGATTACTTTTCCTGAAGGTGACTATAATTATCAGTCTTCCTCGGTGGATGAGAGCACACTTCAAGCCACGACCGGTATTGATAACTATCATCCCGCAATTGAGGTTACCTTGAGCGGCTATGCAATATTACCTGATATGAGCTATTTTAACAAATTCGAATTAGCCGAATATAACATTACAAATTTAAATGACCTAATTGAAGGTTCACTTAAAATGGGTGCAAAAGTAACACAGATCCTAAAACTCGGTGCAAAAGCGGGTCATAAAAATGAATTTCAGTTATCGGTACCATTTTATTCATCTTATCAACATCCCGAGCAATTAATAATTTCTTATCCTTTGGATGAGGATAAAGGGAGTGATTATTTAGTGGTCAGAACGATTGATAATAAAGACGGTATTGCCGCCAAAATAGAATCTTTGAACGATCTGACCTTTAGAGCGGTAAGCCCGACGCCAGATTTAAAAGCGGGTGTAAACGAAGATATAAATATTCAGCTAGACCTTGATGTTTTACATTTTGATGAGATCTATCTTCGACCTTCCTTGCTTGAAATTGCCGTTGTAGATCTAAGTTCTAGCTCAATTAATTTGCCTGAGAATATTACTGGATTATCACATATGTCATCTGATGGTATTCGTTTATATTATGATAATGGTATCATAGATGAAGAAGATATTCAAGAGAGCATAGATGCCGAATTAGCTATAACCGCCTCCAATTTACAAACCAGACTCAATTCCAGCACAGCAATGGAATTAGTACTGGAGTGGGATTTTACTACTATTGTCGAACTGGAACCGCTATATTATTTAGAGGATACCGGTACTTTTGACTACATGGGCTCCGACAGACCGATCAAAGGATATGTAACGGCGCGGGATAAGATAGTGCCGCATTTATTTGAAACGAATTTTACCGTGAATACGATCTACGGGTTTCTTAATGCCGGTGCGGAAGCTAGACTGAATCTTAGGATAAAGTCGAAATATGATTATAATATCAATTTAACATTACCTCAAGGGTTAAGATTAAAGGGCATGTTAGGTAAACCGGGTACAAGAGATAATTATCTAATATCGGAATATGACGCTGATGATATACTTTTAATTTCCAAGATCGCGCCGGTGTATCGGTCCAATAGAGCGTTTATCGATGTTGAAGTTGATATCAAAGAACTTGAAATGGTGAATTTTAATGAATATGTAACCGAAGTTAGGATCGAAGTGGAAGGTGTACTTCATCGTATTTTATCGTCCGCCCATAGTGGTTTCAATATGGTGCTGCCGGACAGCATAACAATGGCATATGTGAATTCAGATGCATTCAGATTGGCCTATTCCGAGAACTTGATCGATCTAAATGAGATCACCGATGAAATTTACAATATAATTTATACGAATTTAACCAAAGTGTTTGAGGGTACGATCGAACCTAATGTCCAATTTGATACGAGCTCAATGCAATTTAACGGCGATATAAATAAAATGGATGATGAGGTCCCGATTGAATTTAAAATTACTGCTGAGGGAGACATGAAAATCGGTAGTGGTGGCTCAGGATTGCTTAGCAGCTTCATCGCGGCGATTGATAATTTGAAATGGGATAACGGATTATTAAACGAGGATGATTTCAAATTGGCAGCGTTCATCTCACAAGATATCGAGATCCCGCTCGTTGGTAAACCCGGTTGGAATACGACCTACAAGATTATTTTGCCGCACTATATCGAGATAATAGGCACGCCTGAACTTGAGAATCTATCCGGAAGTGCCACGGAAGTTGTTACTGGTACTGTAGATGGTGGACGGCATTATATGCAAGTCACGATATACAGTGACGATCCCGGCATAACAGAATTAAGGACAGTCGCTACAATTGATATTAACATCACACCTTGGTACTTTTTAAGTAAAATTATCATACCATTGATCTTAAGCATAATATTACTGATTTTGATAATCTATATTTATCTAAAACGGAGACATAAAAGTAAAATTTTAGAGCAAGAAATAGGCGGGGAGGGGGTAAGCGTTACGGATCTGAATAAATATAAATTAGTACGCCCCAAACGAAAGGGCAAACAACGTCACATTACGGATCTTGAATTCGTTGATGAATTAAAGCGAGAACCAGGGGCCGAACCGGACTTTTATTCAGAACAAGGCGAAGAGCCGATCGACTTTGATCATATGTCTACCATTTCCGACGAATCCTATTCCGGGCCCACAACAAGAGCCGATTATAAACAAATGGTAAAAGAAATGGTTCCCGGTCATCAAGGTAAAATCAAGCGTAATAAGGATAAAGCCGGTCGTAACAAGGGTAGACGCCGCAGATCGCCCAAGAATAAGGGCAGAAAGAAAGTCATGTCCGGGCTATCTATTATTCTTATATTGTTACTATTTGCCATAGCTTCTCCCTTAAAAGTTCATTCTCAAGTTGATGACGAATATATTAGTTCGCCGGGCAATATACCTCAATTTGAATTTACATCACCCGCCACGATTATACCCGGTGACGCGGGTAGGTTGAACTTTAAGATCGAGAACAGATATTCAATTATAATGACAAATGTAACTTTAACCGTGAATATTTTTAAGTGTGTAACTATTGAAGATACAAAAGAAGTTGAAGGTCTAAAAGATGCGCCTAAGATCGTACATGCATCTGGAGGTACCAGATATGCGATTCTGGATGGTCAAACAATACAATTCCAATGGTCAAAATTAAATAATAATACCCAAGAGCCGATAAGAATCAAGATCTCAACGCTCAAAGATACCCATCAAGGAACGTATTTTGTTCGAATGAATTTAACATTCGAATATGAATCCAGGGTTTATATTTTGAACTCACGCGGTCATTATTCCCAGGCGGAATGGGATTATGCCCATCTAACCTCCAACCCAACCGATCCGGGCGATATTAATCTAACGGCGTTAGGCGTAGATGGAATTATTCCAGATACTTCGTTCCGAGTAAAAGATCCGATCCCATTATGGCCCTTGATATTATTCGCGGGATTGAGTGTATTTTTTGCGGTACTCGCGGGAATATTTTACTTTATGGATGAGCACGGTAAATTTCCCAAAACGAAAGCGAAACTGGACAGATTTAGTGAACGATTTCACCGCAAACGAGGCTAAGAATCTATAACGTTATGAGTTGTGGTTATTTAGGTTATAGGTGTTAGGGACATTACTGTGGAATGTCAATACTCGGGAGTATCGGGAGTAGAGCAAGAAAATACCACCGTCGGTAGTAACGGGAGTATCGAATCTCGTTCGTGCTCCCGCGTGCCCGGCCTTTGAAAATCCAGAAGGGATTTTCAATCGAAAACCATAACAATGATTTTGGCGGTAATTTACAATGTAAATTACCTTGCATTGAAAATCCCCTTCGGGCATTTTCAAAGCCGAGGTAATGAGTGGAACTCATTACCGCAGTCCCGATGTTCCCGAAAAACCTATCTCCAAACTCCTATCACCTATCTCCTATCACCTACTACCTTAAAATTACTCATAACACACAACGCCCAACACAAAACACATAACTATATGGACTTCGGACGATATGGTAGTAAATAGCTAAGGACTCAGGACGATATGATGTAAAATGACCAAGGACTTAGGACGAAATAGTGATCGTCACCACAACGCTTTAATAAACGGTTTGGCAAACATTAACATCGCGGGGACCTTTCGAAAAACGATCTTGGCTAATTTCCAGGGATAATCAATGTCTCCATGATGCGAAATAATTTTTAATAACTTTTCATCGTTTAGAATTCTTAAGCCTTCTTCCAATTGACTATCTGTTAGGTGCGTGAAAGCACGATGCAACATCAAACCTCTTCTGAGCTCTTTTCCGAGCTCTTTGTTCCATAACTTCTGATACTTACTGAGCATTAACTCCGAGTAATTGTTTTTGTCTAATGCCATAACTGCAGTTTCAGCACAATATTTCGCGCATACAAGTGACGTGTAAATGCCGCCGCCAGATGTGGGTTTCGCCTGCCCCGCAGCATCCCCGACCAACATTACATTATCACAGTATGTTTTTGATAGAGGACCTAGTGGTATTGCACCTGCAATGGTTTGGAGTGGCTGAGCGTGATTTAATATTTGGGCTGAAATTGGGTGGGAAGTGAATAATTTATTGAAATAATAATAAGCTGATTTAGGTGCATTTTGTATACACAAACCTACTCTTGCACTTGTTGTGGGCTCTTGGCCATGGCTACTATTAGTAGGTATAATCCAAGCGAAGAAGCGCGGTGCTACCTGTTGACCCGTGAGGATCGTTACCATGTCGGTTTCGATTTTCACGCCTGTGACTTCAGCACCGAAACCCGAAACTATCAATTCCGGTTTGGGTAGCCCAAACCAAGATGCAACATTTGATTGAACACCGTCTGCGCCGACCAAAATCTTACATTCGACACTCTGGATTTTGCCACCTTTAAGAAATTCAACTTCAACCTCTTTTTTATTGTTGACTCGTTTTGCTCCAATCGCTTTTGCGCCTAATTTTATATCGCAGCCTGCTTTTAGTGCATTTGTGATCAACCTGCGATCCAAATTCGGCCTGTCAACAACTAATGTTTGTTGCTGAAGGTTATCGATTGTCAATTTATTGCCCTTTGGTGAGTAAATGTTCGCACCTTTAATTGTATTTAAAACAATTTTATCGGGGTCGATATAATCCAGCACTCTCGTGGTAACTAACCCTGCACACTGGAGTGGTTTGCCAATGTCATAATGCTCCTCCAGGATCAGTACGTTATACCCTTTTTTAGCGATGTGCTCGCCAGTAAAGCCCCCGGCTAGAGCCCCGCCAATTATCACCACATCGACCTTATCTAGTTTTTCATTCCCCATCTTATCGAGTGGTGGGATAGCAATTAAAGTATTTTATTATGTTGATTGCCCTTCTTCGGGAATTGGGGATCGAATTTATTGGAAAGCTGTCTGCCAGTCTGCCGGTCGGACTGGTTAACAGGTGGACAGGCCGACTAGTCGACTTTAAATCCGATTCACGAATCGTCATTCCCGATTCCCCTACAATGAATCCCGAACACCGCCATATAAAGTAGTAATTTTAAATATTAAAAAGACATATCGAAAATCTACCCAACCTATATAAGAACAAAACTAAACTTTGGGGATTCAATAAATTCAATGGATTTGGTGATTACCAATGTTGGAACCGATAGAAATGAAATTTGTAATAACGACCGAAGACGGTAAAATGATCGCGGGTTATAGTGATTATGAAAGTGCTGAACTCGATGCAAAAGATCTTAGCTCTGGTGAAAAAGATAAAAAATATAATATTTATGAATTAACCAATTCAATTAACCTAGGTGAAAGCATCCTTCAGAAAACCTATGAACTCAAATTGGCGTTACCGCTTCCACCTGAAGAGTCCAATAAAGAACCTTCAGAGGAATCAAAGCCCGAAGAGGAAAAGAAATAATACCGACTGGGTTTGACTTAAGAATAACCATTTATAAACTCGTCAAACCAATCTTTGTTTTAAATATTTGAGTGTTAGAACTAATAATTTAAAAAAAAGAAAATTTATAAATATTCTTTACTGTAATTAGGGTGAGTTATGGAACAAGTAGATAATCTTAAATTATTCAAAATGATGGTGCCCACTTCGGGCCCGGTACCGGCCGAGGAAAATGCGGAATATATATTGAAAATGGCGCAGAATCTTCGAGCTGAAGTACTAGTAGTGCATATTCGCGATCAAGGTGAGAGCCGCGAAGGAGATTTAGCACTGGATGCTTTTGATCGCATGGGTCGTAAATTGGGGATGAGGGTACAGTTAAAACCGGCTATTGGTGAAGTTGCCCAAACAATAATAGAAATCGCAAAATTTGAAGAGGTGGATCTGATTGTTTTAGGTGCAACCGAAGGTCGTAATGTTGCGAACTGGATAATCGAAAAGATAATTAAGAAGACAGATATACCTGTAGTTATTATTCCATGGAAATATGATAAATCTTTGTACAAAGAGGTAATATCTGACGGACCTAAAAAGCCAATTACACCGTAAAAGGGCCAGTAGCTTAGCTTGGTTGGAGCACCCGGCTGATAACCGGGAGGTCGCCGGTTCAAATCCGGCTTGGCCCACTTTACCAATATAATGTCTATAGTCGTGGTCCAAACCTACAGGTAAAATATGATCTCATATCAATAATCTCTTATTTTACCCTATAGCTTCAAATTCCGATGGAATTTGAACCTATCCGGCTTGGCCCACTTTACCACTATAATGTCTATAGTCGTGGTCCAAGCCTACGGGTAAAATATGACGTAACGTCGCCAATTTCTTTTTTTACCCTATAGCTTCAAATTCCGTTGGAATTTGAACCTATCCGGCTTGGCCCACTTTACCAATATAATGTCTATAGTCGTGGTCCAAGCCTACAGGTAAAATATGATTTTACATTAATAATTTCTTATTTTACCCTATAGCTTCAAATTCCGATGGAATTTGAACCTATCCGGCTTGGCCCACTTTACCACTATAATGTCTATAGTCG
>CBDVCJ010000046.1:0-18982 GCA_965372445.1 uncultured Thermoplasmata archaeon
TCAATAAAATATTCCAGAGCCCTCATGGTTTCGTCCTATCGGACTTCAACCAAACTGGCATCCTAACCCTAACCGTCGAAATCCCAAAGGGATTTTGAGGGTCGAAGTGATTTGCGATAGCAAATTACTGAAACCTAAATGAAAATGTATAAGCAAATCTTCTAACCTCTATTAGCTTTTTTAACTTTAAATTTGGGTTTTTGGATCTTGAAATTAAATGGGGGGAGGGGTAACTACAAACTGTAAACTGAAAACTCCAAACGGATATAGTAAATGGCAGCAAAGAGGCATCTTGAATCAACAATCTACTAAGGTACTCATATGCCAATCTTACCATTATCAGACAGCCACATAAAAAATCATCATTTTTTAACCTTTGCAAAATCAGCCACGATATCTCTATATTTCTTCTCAAGTAAACCCATGATCATTGAAAATCGATACCTTTCTTTGATAATTGCTCGGGACTTAACTCCGAATTTTTTACCAATTTCTGGGTTCTCCAATAAAAAGATTACCTTTTTCGCCAGATCCTTGGGGTTGCCGCCCTCGAAAAATAGGCCATTCTGTCCGTCATCTATTGCCATAGCTTTGGCGGGGTTCGGGCCGCCGTTGACGGTGGGGATGCCGACGCTTAACGCCTCCCTTATACCTTGGCCGGGCCCGCCGCCGCCTGTGCCTACCGGGAAGAACGGGTCAACATACACATCCGAGCTTGCCAAATATTTTGCGACCTCATCATGCGGTATATGACCTACAAAATAAACTGCGTCATCTATCCCCAGATCTTTAGCTAATTTTTTCAAAACGGGCTCTAGTGGACCTTCACCTGCCTGGATAAATTTTGCATCCGGAAATTTCTTTAATATTTCCGGGATCGCTTTAAAAAAAGTTTCAAGATCATAATTTGGTTTAAAGTGACGCAAACAAATAATTAAGGGCGAATCGCGCGCTGAAAATCGCGCTCGTAATTTGTTCGATCTTGCCTTCGGCGAAAACATTTTGGTATCGACACCCAATTCCGGCAGTAATATTATTTTATCTTTTGTACAGCCAAATTTAATTAATTGTTTCATCGAGTTCTTGGAACCGGTCCGCACATAATCGACCTTTTTTAAGGCGAATTTGACTTTGAACCTCGCGCGTGCCGAGACCTCAGGGTCACGGTCGATGTCGCTGCCCCAGACATTGATAATATAAGGATGAAAAGCCAACAGTGCCCCGTACCATCCACGGGTTGAAATATATTTCGCATCCAATATGTCGGGTTTGATCTTGTTCATGATCCTGAATAATTGTAAAAGCTCAAATGGAAGTTGGAGCACCCGTAAAAAATTGCTAAAATATCTTACCTTATGGGCGGTAACATTTTTTAAACCCAGATCGACTTTACCGAGCGGTGTGTAAATGCCTTCGAAATAGATCAAATGGAGTTCGTGACCTTGATCTGCAAAATACTTTATCCATCTATAAGAATGGATACTTGTTGGATTTGTTATCGTGCAAATTTTCATTAAAATCACGAGAATTTTTTGAGGATTAATGAATTATTTATTTTCCTTTCGCCAGACATTATTGATCTCTGATAGTGTATAACTTTTAATTTTATTTTTTTCCAGGTAGTCGATAAGGCTGGTAAATAAAGTTTTTAATCCATAACCTTCATTAATAAATTGCGATAATTTATTGGTCTGATTGAAATGATCCCTGGCTTTGTAATATTGATCATAGTTTGATGTATTAAGATATAAATGAATTGGATGAAAACCAAAAACTTTCAATCCCTTTTTTTCAAGATCGAATTGTTTTAGTCCAAATTTTAGTTTCGGGTCTTTAGCTTTACACATTACTAGGTGAGTACCATCCATAAAAAAAATTGGCAATTCGAGCATAGAGAAAACCATCATTACAGGTTTGATCCCATGACAATTATACATCACCCAATTGCTCTCATATTTTAAACCAAGCTCATGATAGATTTTATGTAAATTATAGATCGAAACCATCCCGTGAGCCCTTACTCCTTTTACCTTGGGATAAATGCGTTTGAGCTTCTTGATCTCTGGCAAATAATTATGATTGTCCCGTAAATTCGGATGAAGCGCTAATTCATGGTTGCCGGTTTTTAGTTTTATTTTATGTGTGCAAAATAAAGTCGCTTTGATTTTATGGTCATCTAATAATTTTAAGTAATCTTCTAAAATCTCATCATTGACCCAATCAACATCGAGGGTTATTGAAAATATTGCTTTATCTTTAGATTTCACAATTCCACGCACACAAATTAATTATTAAATTTCAATTAAAAGTCATTTTTAATAATTTAAAACTTTTAATTAATTAAAAGGTAATACATAAAACCATTTATATTCTTCCCAGAGCGTTTCATGAATCGATTATGATGTATTATCGATATCTTTATGTTGAAAATATAATATACCCATTCCTATATGAGATAAATTTTATGATAAAGTGGAGAATATTCAATGAAACAAAAATTAACAAATAAAAACCCCAGAACTCGACGGTTGCGAATTATGATCCCAACCGCAGGCAATCGGTCTGTTCTAATCTCAGCGTTTCGAGAACAAGATCTGGTGGAGAGAGTTATTACAACCGAGATAGATGAACTTGCACCCGGTGGTTATTTTGCAGACAAGTGCTATAAGGTTCCGCGCTCCAAAGCACCAGGTTTTTTAAAAGTCTTAGAGCAAATTTGTAAGAAAGAGAAGATAGATTTACTAGTTCCATTAGCAGACTTAGACTTGATCCGGTTTGCTAAAGTACAAGATCGATTTAATACGATCGGAGTCGAGGTTTGGGCTGCCCCTCAACGTACTCTCAAGTTATCAATTGACAAATGGCAAACTTACAAATTGCTCAGGAGATTGAAAATACCCACACCAGAAACACAACTTTTATCAGATGCAGATGTCTCTAAACTACGATCTGGATACCCCTGTTATCTTAAACCCCGTTTTGTTGCTATGAAAAATTCACCGGATTATTTCTTCAAATTAATTGAAAATTCACAGGAATTGAAATATTACATTAATAACTTAAAAGGTAAGGAAAAACAATACCTCATTCAAGAGTCTCTTTTAAATGGTAAGGAAATAAATGTGGATTTTTTTGTTCAAAATAGAGAATTGAAGCGTCTAGTGACCTTGTATAGGCTCAAAGCTGGTGAAGGTGGTGGCATCATTCGTGGAGAGACCATCCCCTGTGATCCGATTATTAAAAAGATGGCTGAAAATTTGATAACTGATGTTGATTTTAAGGGAGCCGCCAATTTTCAGGTATATGATATGGGAAAAGATCGGTATCTATTAACTGAGATTAATCCCCGTTTTTCTAATTCAAGTGCAATATGTGTCAGGCCAGCAGGTGTGGATTTTTTTGACCTAACTTTAAAAATGTTTAACGGAGAGAATATCAAACCTAAATTCAATAACTACCGTATGTTAAAAGTTACTACTTCATATCAACTTATTGTTGTAAAGAAGTCATGCTTTGAAAAATAATGATTTCGAAAAATATGTTGAACAAATAATTAATGAATACGTTGCGGCAATAACTTATTTTTTTTCTCCAAAAGCCACCTAACCGTCCTTCTAACACCTTCCTCGATCGAAACTTTTGGTTCCCACCCCAGTGTTTTAATTTTGGCGATCGACAGATACACAAGAGGCGCATCCCCGACCCATCCGCGCTCGCCGCCGGTAAATTCGTACTCGACCTCGTTCAACCCCATTTCGGTAACAACGATATCAGCGAGGTCTTTAATTACAATGTATTCATCCACGCCAAGATTGAAAATATTGACCTTCTCATTTGCATTTTCAAACGCGAACATCATCCCATCGATACAATCTCCGATATATAGAAACGATTTGCGCTGGTTACCGTCGCCGATGATCTCGAGCTTGGTCGGGTCTGCCTGAAGTTTATTGACGAAATCGTAGGTCACGCCATGTGGGTGACGCTCGCCGACAAGCGATACGAACCTGAAGATCCAGGTTTGAAATCCGAACCCTTCACAGTATGCCTGCATCATTGCTTCACATGATAATTTCGTGGCGCCGTATAATGAAGTTTGGATGAGCGGGTGATCCTCGGGGGTCGGAAATACATCTGGTTCGCCGTAAACCGCAGCCGAAGATGAGAATACGAGCTTGGTTATTGCGTTCAAGCGCATCGCTTCCAGTACATTATAGGTTGCAATAGTGTTCTGTTCCAGATCGCGGCGCGTATTTTCCAACCCATGACGGATATCGGCGTTCGCGGCAATATGAAAAACCGTGTCATAACCTTTGAAATTCTCGATCAATTGATCTAGATTCAATAGATCTAATTTGGATAACACGAAATTCTCGTTATCAAAGTTATGTTTTATATTGTCATCATTACTAGTTTTGAAATTATCAATTACTTTTACATCATGGCCATCTTGGATCAATCTATCAACTAAATGGCTGCCGATGAAGCCCGCGCCGCCTGTGACTATTGCCTTCATTTTATATCTCCGTTCAACGCAAGTCGATATGATTTATAGTATATGATTTTTGCGACTTTTTAAATTAATTTTTTAACAATCTATGATTATATCTAAAGGTTGAAGGTTGGAGAATGATGACTTGAGGTCTATGAGGAGAAGATTCCAGATTTCAGCTAAAATAGGCACAAAGTTCCAAAGGCACACAGACAAAATATGAGATTGCTAAGTCATTAAATATTTTGCCCGAGGAGTCTCGTCTTTCAGACTTCGACCCCATAGGCACAAAGTCCCCACCCCCCTGTTAAGATTGACCCTGCACTTTGTGCCTTTGTACCTTTAATCGCTCCGATCTGGAATCTCCAACCCCATTAAGCAATATTTAAATATTATTAAACTTATTTAAATCCAGCACGTTTAATTATTATCACTAATTTAAAAACAATAAATCTATTTATTATGTGGTGAAGTGATGGCTCGCATGCATATGGCCAGATCGGGATTGAGTACCAAATCTGAACAACTGATCGAAGAGATGGTATTTGAGGATGACAATACCTTGATAGAGAACATCGAAGATGAATTTACCAAGGCGTTATTGTCGGATAAAATATTCTTGTTCGGAATAATATTTTTTGTATCTATAATAATCTCTATTGGTCTTGTAATTGTTTCTTTTAATATTGAAATACGAAGTAAATTCATATTAGCAATAATCGCCACAATTTTCTTAGGTGCAGGTACTGCCATACAATTGGGCACCGTCTTGTACCATAGTTATTCGAGACGATTAAGTGGAAGGATAGACGAGATCGCTACTCTAGTCAAGAACACCCAGAAGATCACGACGAAAATGAATCAATTGATCACCAAGATCTTACGAGGTAACGAGATCAAATCCACAGACGAGATCTTAAATGATTTTATCAAAAGGGAAGAGGATAAAGATAAAAGGTTGACCCGCAGCCAACTCAATGATATTTTAAAAATTCTGATAAAAAATAAGAGGATCAAGCACCCGAAAGAAAAAATATCGATATTTTCAGTAGACCGTCCATTGACCGATCTGAAGGAAGCGTTAGATAAGTCATTATACCGTCGTATAGAGCGTATGGGCGCGTTTGACGAGGGCAGCCGATCATTGATATATTTAAGGCACGAATTTAGCCCGAGAACCATCAAGATTTTAACGCGTCGCAATCCCTTACTAAAAAATGTGAATTTTGAATCCTTACAAGATGTCCGTAAGAAGATAGCGGAGGAGTTGAATAAGCTTGGTATTTCGTTTGAAGAGATCACCGATGAATCTCAATTATGGAAATTGAACATTTCGAGCTATGACCGTAATGTATTATCGAAAAAAATTCGTGATGTTAATATAAATATCTCGATTACCAATAAAAAACTTACTAACGGCGTGAATAAATTTATCGCATATCAATCTGTTTTGGACACAAAGATTGCAGTGTTGTGTTTAGCTATTGCAGGTGTGATCGGCGGGTTATGGGACATTATTTATTAAATTCCAAGAACCAAGGTACAAAATCCAAACAAGCTCCAATTACCAAATTCGAAATTCCAAACAAATAATTATTTTAATAATTGGATTTTGGAGTTTGGAATTTATTTGGTCCTTGATATTTGGACCTTGGTATTTATTTGGTATTTGGTTCTTATATCTTGGAATTTTATTACCGCTATCCCTAACACCACACCCTTATCATGCCATTTAACAAGTGTTCGTGCCAAGAACTCGGCAATTAAAAAAGGAGTTAGGAGTCAGGATGCCCTTTATTTATTGGATTCGAGATTACAGATACGAGATTCGAGGTTGCCAATATTGTTTCTATGATGTGGTGGACTCGAATCTGAAATCACGAATCTGGAATCCTCAATATATTTGACAATAAGAATTCTGACTCCTAAATTAAATTTTCAACGCCTTTAAACCTTCGGGCGAAATATTTAGTTTAAAATAATCATAGGAATGGTTTATTCCACGCATTTTAATGGTCCTGATCCTTCTATATGCAGAACTACTGCCATAATAGTTATCTATTTGAATAATGCCGTCAGAGAGATACGCAACGTCCCAGGTTTCGTTATTTCGCTCGAACGGTAATTTTTCGGAGATTAAGATCACCGTCAATTTCAAATCCTTCAGCCACCGTATAAAATCAAAAGTTTCAATTGGGTTCTCCCATAAATTGGCAACCGTCAACAATGTATCTAAAGAATCAATGACCAATATTTCGCATTTGTTCATTTTTTGCAGATCTTTTATTGATGTTTTTATGAGTTGATACCAAGCTTCGTGGCTTATTTTGGTGGTTAAGCGCATGGCGGCGAGGTCTAAAAATAATACTTTATCTTCATTGGATTCTATATCCATATTCAATTTTTTCAATTGATAATTTAAATTATCTTTATCTTCCTTAATTGCTAAATATAACCCGATAAGGTTATCCCTATTTGCATTATTATAAAGAATACTATACGCGAGCGACGATTTCATTGTACCTGTTGAACCTAATATTAATATAATGTGACCTTCGGGTATTCCGCCTTCAAGGTGCTCGTCAAAATTCGCTATATACGTTCTAATTTTTTTGCGTACGACATCGCGGCTCAAATATCCAATCCTCCTCGTCGCTTTCTGGTAAGGTACAATATAATTGTCATATTATAAATCAATTTTGGAGTTTTTGTTAATAGAAAAATAGTTTTCACTCTGGGCATTCTTCATCCAATAGAATAGTGCCTATTTTATTGAACGCGTTTTCGACATTCTGACCCGATTTTGCACTTGTAAGATAGAAATTCGCGTTCCAATTGTCTATTAGCGCTTCAATTTCAGATATCTCTAGTTCTCCCTGGTTTTCAAGATCGATCTTATTCACCATAACAATAATAGGGATCTCACCAGTGATCTTAAATAATTCATCTTTCCATAAATTTAGATTTTCAAGCGTACTTTTCCGGGTAAAGTCACATACCATTAATGCCGCCTTGGCATTTTGATAATACATATTATGAAGCTGTTGGATACCGCGCTGGCCTAAAATGTCCCAGATCATAAGCGTTAACATTATCTTTTTGCCCGACACTTGGAATTTGCCGTCGAGGTTCTTTTTCGTGACTTTCGTGCCGATGGTAGTGATATACTTGTCATCAAATCTATCGAAAACATATCGGCGAATTAGTGATGTCTTACCTACTGCACCGTCACCTAAAAGACACAGCTTCTTCTTGATTTTTACCTCATCTCTGCTCATAGTGTATCTAGAAATAGGTTTTTCATATATTAATTTCACTATTAAAACCAAAATTAACTTAAATATAATAACAATTTTAGGCTTAATATTAAAAATTCGGTTGTTCTGGATAAATTATTTAAATAGTAAGTATTATCCATAAAACGTAAAAAACTCAATGGCTAATAAAAGGGAGAAATATCTAATGGTTTATGAATTCGGGCTTTATACAATTCCAACCTTTACTGGGGGATTGATATCGGCATTGATCGGTTTCTTCGTGCTCTATAGAAATCCCAAAGATAATGCAAGCCGAATTTTTTTCCTGTTGATGGCAGCACTTACGGTTTGGCTGTTTGGCGAATTATTTTTACATGCAAGTACCGATTATGATACTGCGCTGGCTTGGGGCAAAACCTCGAACATCGGGTTTATTCTGGTACCGGCATTTCTGCTGCATTTTACACTTATATATCCCAAACCCGTCTTAACCGAGAAAAATCGTAAATTTTTAACGGCGATGTATATCCCCGTGGTACTTATTATTATTTTAATGGTAGTTACAAATTCTATGTTCATTGTTGCCTCGACGGCTCAGGATACTCTTGTCGATGGCAATGGCGTTGAACCGGGCCGTGGTGATTTCGAATTGCCGATCAATGGCTCTTATGAACCTTTAATGAAATACGAATCGCCGCTTTGGGAATACATAGATGAAAATAATAATAATAAATTTGATATTATTAATGATACCTCCGAGGATCTCAGACGAAATAATATTATTATTGTTGGCGATGGCCTGAACCCTGATGGAACACCCGGATCTTGGTCACTGTTAGAAAATGCCAATAATTCAGGACTTATTTATTGGGTTGATATCGACCCTGAAGACTCAGGTACGGAATTGGAATATGATCCTGGCGAAGACATTTTCATGGACTCTGGTGAAGGTGAGATCAACCCGGTCCTGGCTGGGGACGAACAGGAACCCTGGGGTAATTATGATTATGTACCTATGTCTCTTTATCTATTATTGATACTGTTTTTCTTCGTTTATATCTTCGCCGCAATTATTAATTTAATTATGCAGTACCTCAAATTAACAACTAAGAAGGAGAAGCAACAAACTGCATATTTAAGTGTGGGGTTAATATTTATTATCGTCTTTATAATCTCATATAACTTTATTGGACCCTATGTATCGATAGCTATTCTAGACAGTATTTTAACTATTACGATCGCCTTCTTTTTCGCAGTGGCGGTTTTAAAGTACAATCTTATGGATATTCAGGTCATTATCAAAAGGAGCTTGTTTTATTCTATGATCTTCCTGATCATTGCACTTATTTTCGTGATTGTGGGTGAAGTTTTAGAATATCTGATCGGTACTTTGATCGAATCCACATTAGAAATTGTAACGAATATTATTTCGGCTTTAATGGTCGCTATGATCTTTATACCGGTAACAAAATACATACAGAAATTCACGGATCTTCTGTTCCCCGACGCGCGCCGCTACGAGCAGGAGTACAAAGACAGGATCGCCGCGTATAGCGCGACCCTTGAGGCCATGTGGGCCGACGGCTCGATCTCGGCAAAGGAGGCCGATGCTTTAAGAACTCTTCGCGAAAAATTGGAGCTTACTGAAGAAGACCATCAACATATTGAAAAGAAAGTGCGGAAGAGGCAGAGATTTTAATTTTTTATGTGGGACTGGACTTCATTGTTTAAATTCGTGGGATACGGCACCATTATGTTGGTTCGTAAGATAATAATGCCAATAGGTTGATGTGTAGGATAATAACGCCATAAGTTAAATGCGTGGGATATGGCGACATTATGTTGATTTGTGGGACAATAACGCCAATAGTTTGGTTCGTTGGATAATAACGCCTATGGTATAATGCGTGGGATACCGCGCCATTATTTTGGTTCGTTGGATAATAACGCCTATGGTATAATGCGTGGGATACGGTGCCATTATTTTGGTTCGTAGTATAATAACGCCATAAGTTAAGTGCGTGGGATATAGTGCCTTCAGGTTAGTTTGTTTGACGTAAAACTTTTTATTGACGATTAAAACGAACCAATTGGTTATCAATAAAATCCCACACATCAATCTTAAGACAAACATGTCCTACAAACCAAAATATAGACAAACATATCCCACGAACCAACACTAAGACAAAGTTATCCTACAAACTAAAGTTGAGGCAAACATATCCCACGAACCATTCCATTGACAAACATGTCCTACGAACCATAGTTAACCCAAACATATCCCACAAACCATTCTCTATGCAAACATGTACCACAAACCAAAGTTAAGACAAACACATCCCACGAACCATTCCATTGACAAACATGTCCTACGAACCAAAGTTAAGACAAACATATCCCACGAACCAACAATAAGACAATATTGTCCCACATATCATACCTTAGACAACCACATTCCGCTGTTTTCTGTAAAAGATCGCAAAAATACACAAACTTAATCCAACGGGTACAATTATTACTTCAAATTCCGGGATTGTCTGGGAGTTTGCGCTGCCCTGTGAAGGTGCGGTCGCTAGATACCAATCACTGCCGCTATTTGAGTCATATGGGTCACCATTTGTCCATTTGTAGCGCTCGATCGATTGGCCATTTCCCGGTGCAGAGGGCTGGTTGGCGTTATCCCAGCCGTTGGCCGACGAGCCCCATGAAGGATAGCTATCCGGGCAGGTGCTACCTGCGGTACCCCATTCCACGTAATCCAACCCGCAGCCGTTACCATTATATTTCAATAATAGATCGTCGGTCGTATCACCTAAGAAATTATTGCCGCCACTGCCCCCTACATAGAAATCCCAATATCCTGGGTTATTATTGCTTTTTTGGGTATCATCGGTCCCAGTGCTACCATGAACAATAATATAATCCCCAGGCGCGATCAAGACCGAGCTGGTCCATTTATATTCGAAAGCGGCACCATCTTGGTCTGTTAAGATCATACCATTAAGGTCGACAGTGTCAGGGCCGAGGTTGTATATTTCTACATATTCATTATTATACTTTCCATTTGATGCGACTTCGTTTATCAATAGAGGGGTTCTATTGTAAATTAGATCGCCAAACTCATCTGGGTCGTCGATCCAGGTGCTGGCATCCCCCGAACCTTCCTCACGAACCCAATATTGATATCCGTCGGATACACCGCCTTGATCATATTCATACCGAACCTGGAAACCTGCCATTTCACCGGGAGTCGATGAGGATCCGTTATCCCAGACATAACCTATTGGGATTTGGAATTCGTATACACCCGGGGTCGCACCACCAGCCCAAGTAAGTGTTCCATCGCTCGTCCAGCTGCCGCCGCCGCCGTTATAGGCCGAAAAGGTCGGGCTATTCGGGTTTGAGATCCGGAATTTATAATCGGTGCTATCCAAAGTACCGCCGTCATGGTCGTTATCAAACGCGATCTCGCAGAAATCGGTACTGCCAGAGGGTGCCCAGCTATCGAATAGTACATAAAGGTCAGTAATATTATATTTGGCATATACCCAATAATCATGAGTTGTGTCTACATAATCATAATTGGAATCGACCATCCATTCAAACCACCCTTTAAAACCATCTACTACTGGGCCTGTGGCCAATTGCTTGGCTATTATACCATATGCATTACCGCTTGCATCAATATAATTTCGGCTCGCGCGACTGTGGCTATTTCTACCTGTGGTATTCGTCTGTGGGCTAATATTCATTAGGTCTGAATGATCGATCAGGTTATAATCCCAATCTGTAATATAGAAATAGATATCGTAATCCTGGTCCTCGAGGATGCCAAGCTCAGACAAACTTAATTGGGTTTCAAGCCGGGATGAATCCTTACCTACTTTTACCGAACCATTTAAATTCCAGTCCCAAGACCAGCCATTGCCAGAATATTTATGATAGTTATTTTTGAGAATGTAACCATATTTGCCGGTAATTTCCACCATATATTCAGCTCCGAGCACGATCTGATTGCTGGCGTCACGCACCCTGTAACCCGAGCTCGGGTTGTGGTCAGTATCGAAAAATAAGAAAGCCTGATCTTGCCCTAAAACCCAGGGGGGTGGCGGTGCCGTGGTTTTGGTTGGGTCGGATGGATAAAAATCGTCGTAATCATTAACGTCGTCCCCATCAGTATCCGGATCGTTCGGATTCGTGCCCATAATGGCGGTTTCATAATCGTCATATAATCCATCGCCATCCGTGTCTTCTGGTGGCGCTTCGAACGGGTGCTCGTCGATATGGTCCGGTACACCGTCGCCATCACTGTCTTTGGGTTGGGGGAGGGTCGAGAAAAACAACGAGCTTGAAGGTACACGAGTGCCATCAAGTAATTTGTCTGCAACCTTGAAGTAGAAAGATAGATGCTCGGAGTCCCGGTGGAATTTATATACTTCCAGATCCACATTATTGCGAAAAACATCGTTGGAGTCTGAATAAGATTTTACGGTTGAAATGGTTTCCCAATCCCTGAACGCACTATCAATAACGATCTCGTCCTGGGGGATCGAATCAATATAGAATTTATTGGAACCTTCGAAATAGTCGATACCTGTTACAGTTCCACTGGAAATTCCGATGCCTGAAATTGATAAGCCAATAGTGTTTGATGTAGTGGCAATAGATGAGACATCAATTGTTATGAACAATAGTTCTGTTTTACCTGCAAGGATCTCCAGATCAGATGATAATTCAAGTACTACTTTTCCATTAGTAGATCCAGTGGGTTGTTGTGCGATCAATTGATCGGCCGACACAGAAAAGCTAAATTTATCGTTCGTGTCAAGATAGCATTTCAATTCGCTAATGTCATTATCAGTGGCAGTCCCTTCAAGATTGAACGAGAGGGTATTTATCCGAATGTTGGACCCTTCGGCTTTAAGAGTAAGTTCAAGCGCTTTCTGGTCGCTTGAGCCTTTGGCTATGACCGTGCCGCCATAACTTTCCGGGGACACGACCAATCTACCTTTGCTATTACTGGCAACCCTATCTGCAAAATCCTGATTGCCTTCACCGTCCAATATCTGGATGTTGACATCAATATATTCGTCCATATCCTCAATATAGGCTTTGAGCTCGAGCTCATTATCCTTTGGTTTGGCCGATACTCCCCTGATCTTGGACCAACTGTTCCAATCCAATCTTTTTTGCAGCTCCGAGGCGGGTTGGGTCGAATGGACGAGCGGGTCATAAATATAATAATCTGCATTATTGACCTGATTGTTAAAGCCGTCGATCTTTATTAAACCGTCAGCACCGATACCGTTTATTGAATAACCGCTATCTTTGTTTTTATCTTTATCAATAAAAATGTGGATCGTATCGGACATAAACCCGTCATTACCGATTTGCTGACCTTCCAAGATCGGTTGTGAGGTTTTCAAGTAGAATGACGCGCTCAGATCATCTTTTGCGACTCGGTATTCGGTAAGATCGATATTGGAGTTCGTGACCGGGGTTGGCGGTGTGATATCCTTATAACTTGTTACTTTCGACCAATCCTCGAAATCACCGTCGATCATTATGCCATCCTTTTCGGGTACAACTTCAACTAGATACATAAAGATCGGCAGTAATATCAAAATGATCGCAATGATCCCTGTAAGGATCCGACCTTTCAAATGCTTGGTCTTTAGCATCGCAATACGCTTGAGTTTCATCTTGCGATAGTCCAAGCCATAGCCATTCGTGAGGCCGTTGCCATTGGTCAACCCATTACCATTCGTGAGGCCGTTACCGTTGGTTAACCCTCTATGAATTCCGGGTTTCTCTAGTACCCCGCCGCGACTGATCAAGCCGTTGGTAAGACCATTACCATTGACCAGCCCTCTCCCGAACGCCGCCGAGGGCGGTGTGACTCGCCCTAACTCGGGGGGGGGTGCTATAGGCATCTTGACGGCTCTTGCTTTCGGCTTCAGGATCTTGATCGGGACGGGGGTGACGGGCTTTAAAATCCTTATTGGCTCTTTGATTCGAATGGGTTTGATCGGGGTTGCACTCGGCAGCAATTCACCACAGACCCCACAGACCTTCGCAGTCAAGCTCTGCATTGTACTGCAATTGGGGCACTTTTTGCTGCCTGCCAACGCTCCCTCAGCATCTTCAAAGGTCTTTTCCCAGCGTTTGCGGAAATCCGTCAGCATCCCTTTTTCATCTTTCTCGACCATTCTTTAACCTCAACATTAAATCTCAAATTCGAAACTTGCTTCTTTTTGTTCGACGATAAAATAAAGCTATAATAATCAAAGTAGAAAATATTGGTATTGCTATTACTTGAAATTCCGGGATTGTCTGGGAGTTTGCGCTGCCCTGTGAAGGTGCGGTCGCTAAATACCAATCGCTGCCGCTATTTGAGTCATATGGGTCACCATTTGTCCATTTGTAGCGCTCGATCGATTGGCCATTTCCCGGTGCAGAGGGCTGGTTGGCGTTATCCCAGCCGTTGGCCGACGAGCCCCATGAAGGATAGCTATCCGGGCAGGTGCTACCTGCGGTACCCCATTCCACGTAATCCAACCCGCAGCCGTTACCATTATATTTCAATAATAGATCGTCGGTCGTATCACCTAAGAAATTATTGCCGCCACTGCCCCCTACATAGAAATCCCAATATCCTGGGTTATTATTGCTTTTTTGGGTATCATCGGTCCCAGTGCTACCATGAACAATAATATAATCGCCAGGTGCGATCAAGACCGAGCTGGTCCATTTATATTCGAAAGCGGCACCATCTTGGTCGGTCAAGATCATACCATTGAGGTCGACAGGGTCAGGGCCGAGGTTGTATATTTCTACATATTCATTATTATACTTTCCATTGGATGCGACTTCGTTTATCAATAACGGAGTTCGATTGTAAATTAGATCGCCAAAATTATCAGGGTCATCGATCCAGGTGCTGTCGTCTCCCGAACCTTCCTCTCGAACCCAATATTGATATCCGTCGGATCCACCGCCTTGGTTATATTCATACCGCACCTGGAAACCTGCCATTTCACCGGGCGTCGATGAGGATCCGTTATCCCAGACATAACCTATTGGAATTTGGAATTCGAATATTCCTGGGGTCGCATCACCAAACCAAGTAAGTGTGCCGTCCACCACCCAGCTGCCGCCGCCGCCATTGTATGCGGTCAAGATCGGGCTACCCGGGTTTGAGATCCGGAATTTATAATCGGTGCTTTCCAAAGTACCGCCGTCATGGTCGTTATCAAACGCGATCTCGCAAAAATCGGTACTTGTAGAGGGTGCCCAGCTGTCAAATAGTACATAAAGGTCTGTAATATTATATTTGGCATAGACCCAATAATCATCGGTTGTGTCTATCCAATCATAATTGGAATCGATCATCCATTCAAACCACCCTTTAAAACCATCTACGTTTGGGCCTGTGGTTAATTGCTTGGCTATTAATCCATAAGCATTACCACTTGCATCAATATAATTTCTGCTTATGCCATTACTTTTATCATGACCGTTTGAAGAGCGCATTTCATTACCAAACCTCATCTGTTTGGATTCATCTTTCCAATCACGGTTCCAATCGGCAATATAGAAATACAGATCATAGCCTTGGCCTTCAGTTAATCCGAGCTGAGCCAAGCCAATTTGGGTCTCAAGCCTTGAAGAATCTTTGCCAACTTTGATACTTCCCAGCGAATTCCAGGACCAATCATGGCCTTTACCATTGTATTTTTGATAATGACTGGTGAGAACTTGACCATATTTACCGGTGATTTCAAGCATATAATCTGCCCCAACCGTAAATTGGTTATTATCAGCTCGAACCCTATAGCCAGTCCCGACATTCTGATCGGTATCGATAAAAATCAAGGCCTGGTCCTGCCCCAAGATCCAGGGCAGTAACGGCTCTTCCCATCTATCGGGGTCCAATGGAAAATAGTCCTCATAATCATCATGTCCATCATGATCCGAATCCTTTTCATTGGGATTTGTTCCCAAAACCAATATCTCGAAATTATCCGAGAGCTTATCATTATCACTATCAATGAACTCGTACGGATCCGGGTCGATATCATCAGGTAGACCATCATTATTGGAATCATTTTTAGGTGGTAATGTTGACATAAATACCGAGCTGGCTGGAACCCTAACACCACCTAACATTTTATCTGTAACTTCAAGATACAATGAGAGCTGTTCAGGATCACGGTTAATTTTATAGCTAGTTAAGTCAACATTTCCGTTATCAAAATTTTCATCGGATTCCGGGTAGATCTTCACCGTGCCTAAATTATCCCAGTCGTTGAACGCGCCATCGATTACTATTGTATCCAAGCCAGGGGCATCCAAATACGATTTCTTGGTGCTCTCAATATATTCAACCCCGGTAACCGCCCCTTTAGCTATATCAACATCCGTCACAGTTATACCGATGGTGTGATGTTCCGTTGCCTGCGGTGAAATGTCTATTGCAATAAATAATACATCGCTTCGACCTGCTAAAAGTTTATGAATAGGTGTATCTTTGAATTCCGCGATTTTATTTTCAAATCCTAAGGGTGCAAGTGCTATGATCTCGTCATTGCTTTGTGAAAAAATACCGTCGTTGTTTGTATCGGAATAGAGCTTCAATTCGGATACATCACTGTCGATCGCATTGCCGTCAAGCTTTATGGCTACTCTTAAGAGCTCAATTTCGGCACCTTTGGCTGAAAGGTTTAATTTGATGATACCATTTTCTGTGCTGCCGATATCAATTGTGCTGCCGGCAATACTTGTTTGGGTAACTGTAAGCGTGCCCTTTTCATTGCTCACAACACTATCTGAAAAATCATGATTGCCATCACTATCCATGGTGTTGTAATATACATCAATATTTTCACCCATATCCTCGATAAACACTTTCATCTCAAGTTCTGTATCCGATGATATTGCAGAGACTCGCCTCATGGGCACCCAACTATTCCAATCATTTAATCTTTGGACCTGTGTAGCAGTCGGGTCGAGATGGACTGATGTGTCATAAATAAAATAATTTGCGGTTTTTACATTGTTATTATAACCAGTTATTTTGACCATCGCATCGGCACCTATGCTGCCAATTGAATAACCGCTGTACTTATTTCTATCTTTATCAATAAATACATGCACGGAATCCGTTGAATATACATTGGTATCAAGAGTTTGACCTTTCAATATTTGTGCGGCGGTTTTGATATAAAATTTAGCATCAATATCATTTTTCTCCATTCGATAATCGACAATATCAATATTGGGGTTTGCCACCGGGGTCGGGGGGGTCGTATCCTGATTACTCGGAACCACATCCCAATCCTCAAAATCACCATCAATTGTAATATCTTCACTCTCGGGTAAAAACTCCGCAAAATAAAGTATCAATGGCAATAATATTAAAATAACGGCGATCACAGCGGCTGCAATCCGGCTCTTTAAACGTTTGGTCTTTATTGCTGCAATACGACTTATTTTCATTTCGCGATATGGCAACCCCCATCCATTTGTCAGGCCATTGCCGTTGGTCAAGCCATTGCCGTTCGTAAGCCCGTTTCCGTTCGTAAGACCATCAGAGGGCTTGCGAAGGGTCAAGGCGCGAGCAGCGCCTGCGCCATTAGTGAGACCATTGCCATTCACAAGTCCGGTGGATTTGGGATAGATGAGTGCACGAGACGTACCGGTACCATTAATTAAACCCACTTTTACAGCCCTTCTGGCTGGTGGGGCACTTCGGCGTCCCAAGCCATTTGTAAGACCGTTACCGTTCACAAGGCCCGCTTGTATCTCTAAAGGTGCTCTTGCAGGTGGCATTGTAACCGGTTTCGGGGGCGTTGGAAGTTTTGTGGTTTGGGGTTCTACAGATATTTTTGGGAATGAAGGTTTTATTGGAATTTTCGTTGCTTCTGGAACTTCCGGGGGCTTTGGTGTTTTTCGTGGTTTTTCCGGTACTGCAATCTTATAAGGTTTTTCGGGCATTATTGGTATATTCATCGGTTTTAAGACCTTAACAGGTGCAGAAGGTTCTTTCGAGGTCGGTTTCAGGACCTTCACCGGCGCTTCCGCTGCAGCAATTTTATACGGCTTCGCAAGCTCTTCGAGCGGTTCGCCACAAGCGCCACATACCTTTTTGGTTATATCCTGGATGGTACCACAATTAGAACACTTGACTGTTTTATCCAAGAGTTCATCTAGGCCAGTAAAGGTTTTTTCCCAACGCTTACGAAAATCTTGCAGCATTCCTTTATCTTCGTCTTCCGCCATTCATGTTACCTCTTGAGCCTTTTTTTGTACTTAGCTTTGAGAACCGTACTAATTGTAATGAAATAACTAAAATTACAATTACGGGAATTGCAAATGTTTGGAATTCTGGGATGCAAAAACAATACGCTTTACCTGCATCAGTTGCCGACGGGGGCGTTTCACTCGCTTGGGTATCATAATGTGGTGCACCGACTAAAGTCTCATTTGCATTGTCATTATTTATATCACCTGCGAACGAAACCGCCCATCCGAAATGATCATTCGCATATTCGCCATAGTTAACATACTCTTCTGTAGAATCGAAACCGCTCCCGCCGCAGAACACGTAAACCGCACCGCAATTGGTGACCGAGCCGCTGGCCGAATCGTTATAAGGTGCACCCACAACGAGATCGGGCGCGTGATCGCCATTAATATCGCCAGCATAATGCACTGAGAACCCGAATTGATCGCCGGAAGAATTACCATTGAGTATAAGACCGGGACGTAGATATTCATAATTAATTTGGATATCGTAAAAAATCGAGGGATAATAGCCATCAGACTCGAACGTGACTTTATATTTTAGATCATCACCATTCGGTTCATTAGAATATGTATATTTAGTGCCAGAAGTTAGGGTTGGACTCCAAATCGTACCTCCGTCACGCGAAATTTCAACACTTAGATTTGTTCCCGCGGGTACTGTGGAGTTCCAAGTGGGTGTTACCGAAGTTATATAACCCAACGCGGTCGTTGAGGCAGACTCGTAGGTGCCCGGACTGGTTGGATAAGTGCAAATGCGTACTTCGTCTATATATGCCGTAAGTATTTCAGCACTTCCACCATTTGCATTACCGGTATCGATCCATAATTGATTGGGGCTATTAGAACTCGCATAATTTACATCATTGACTTTTAGTATCAATCTCCCGGTGCTATCGTTTATATATATATCATATTGATGGGCTAA
>CBDVCJ010000047.1:0-18914 GCA_965372445.1 uncultured Thermoplasmata archaeon
TGTCATCTTGAAATGTGTAATAGATATTTCGGAGATTTCCACCTAATTCATGCTCTTTCTCAATTAAATGTGCTTCAAAGCCCTGCTTAACCAATTCGAGCGCCGCGGTCATCCCGGTAAGCCCACCCCCGATCACCAATCCGGATGGTATGACCTCAATTGGTTTGGCTTGGAGCGGTTCAATTATCCGAGCTTTGGCGACCGCCATTCGTACCAAATCTTTAGCCTTCTCGGTTGCCTTTGTCGGGTCATGCATATGTACCCAAGAGCACTGGTCGCGAATATTTGTCATCTCAAATAAATATGGATTTAAACCTGCTTCCCTTATGGTATTTTGGAATAATAGTTCATGAGTGCGCGGTGTACATGACGCGACCACCACCCGGTTTAAGTTGTGTTCCTCGATCATTTCACGGATTCGTTTCTGGGTATCCTGTGAACATGTATATAAATTATTTTCTACATAGGTAACCCCAGGTAATGTCTTTGCATACTCAGTTACCTCGGGAACGTCAACCACCGCTCCTATGTTAATTCCACATTGACAAATAAATACCCCAACCCTAGGCTCTTGGTTACTAACATCAAGCTCCTCCGGATATTTCTTGATCGTTATTAATTTACCACGCTCTGACGATATTGCGCGGGTTGCTCGTGACGCTGCACCACTAGCTTGGGCAACGCTATCTGGAATGTCTTTTGGTGCACTGAACGCACCCGATACAAAAATTCCAGGCACATTAGTTTCAAGAGGTGAAAAAATGCCTGTTTTACAGAAACCATATTCATTAAGTTCAACCCCCAATTTTTCACTCAATTCTTTTGCATCAATTGGACCTTCCATACCGACCGATAGCACGACCAAATCGAATTCGCCTTCACGTAATTCATCTTCATCGATATAATTCAATTTTAAATTCTTGGTGTCCTCCATTTCTTTTAAACCTGCAATACGATTATTTCTGATGAATTTGATATGGTGCTCTTGTTCAGCACGAATATAGTAATCATCAAATTCCTTACCAAACGCCCGCATATCCATATAGAAAATCGTGCTGCTTAATCCCGGTGTATGTTCCTGTGCGATCACAGCTTCTTTCATTGCGAACATGCAGCAAACAGATGAACAATATGTATTGCCAGTTTGTTTATCGCGTGAACCCACACATTGTATGAAGGCGATCTTTTTTGGGATCTTACCGTCCGAGGGGCGGAGCACCATTCCACCATATGGGCCTGTTGCGGATAGTATTCTCTCTAATTCCAACGAGGATATTACATTCTTATATCTGCCATAACCATATTCACGTTTGGTCTTAAGATCAAATTCTTTAAAACCCGGCGATAAAATAATGGAACCTACATTCAAATCAATGGTCTCTTCCTCTTGGTCATATTTAATCGCACCAGCGCGACAATATCTTTCGCAATTGCCACAACCAATGCAATTCTCTTTATCAATAGAAAAAATCAAAGGTACAGCTTGGGGATATCTAACATAAATTGCCTTGCGAAGTTTGAGGTTTTTATTATATTCATCAGGCACTTCAATAGGACAGCGCTGCGTGCATATACCACAGCCAGTACATTTTGTTTCATCAACATATCGACTACGTTTAGTTAATTTTACCTTAAAATTACCTGCTTTGCCTTCGACTTTGTCAAGATCTGCATTAGTGATCAATTTCACATTGTGATGCCTGCCGGTTGATACTAATTTCGGTGCCATAATACACATTGCACAGTCATTAGTTGGGAACGTTTTATCTAGCTGTGACATCGCACCCCCTATGCTAGGCGATTTGTCAAGTAAATATACCATGAACTCACTATCTGCCAAATCAAGTGCCGCTTGCATGCCTGAAATACCGCCACCTATGATCAAAATAGCTCCCACTTTTTCGGATGGTGTGGAGGTAGTGGTTGCCTCAATCGATCTGGTTGAGTCTTTGTTGATCGATTCTGATTGGGTTACCTCAGTAGCCATTATGCTTCACCCCCGCCAACTTCAGTGGATAGTTGAGGCGCGACTTCTTCGGTAACTTCAAGTTGTTTGGCTAAATATAACGGGGAATAATTCTCAATCCGTTCCATTTGTACCAAATCCCTCTCTTGTAAGGTAACGATATGTTCTAATATTTTTTCTGTAGGGATATTAGTCTTATTGGCAATTTCTTCTACTGATAATGGTTCATCTTTTGTTATAAACAAAATTCTACTTCGTATAAATTCTTCATCGATTGTCTTATCGATCAACACATTCAATTTTTCAGGCTCAAGGTTTTCATTATATACATTGCCATCATCTACTAATCCAATACCCTTACCTATTAGAACTCTTAGCCTGAAATCTTCAGCTACATTACGTGCAATAAATAAATTTTCAAGTATCTCAACATCAGGCGTTTCACCACTTACCGGAGACGGCCCTAAATCCTGAATTTGGCCAGTATATTCCGTAATAATCTCTGCAAACATTTTACCTTCAGATGCGGAAATCCACTCTAGTCTCAACCTTTGTGGTTCCAATCCCGCTTTCTCGATCAATTTTATTGTCATATTGATCCGTTTCTCAGCATAATAATTTCCTTTCTGATAATGGCAATCACCTAGATGGCATCCCCCGATGAAAACTCCATCTGCGCCTTGAATGAACATTTCCAGCACTATAGAAGGGTCGACTCTTCCAGAGCACATGACCCTTATCACCCTGATGTTAGGTGAATATTGAAACCTACTAACTCCCGCTAAATCCGCCCCTGCATAGCTGCACCAATTACAAAGAAATCCAACAATCTTTGGTTTGAAATCTGCACCTGGGGTTATAGAATCAGTAGATTCGTTTGGCCCGTCTTCCAAATTTTCGCGTTCTCTCGGATTCGATCGATCCTTATCCATTTAATAACCTCAACTTGAAATCTATTTCGAATTTGGTTCAGTATCTATACCAGATAATAATCCCCTTACACAAATTGGGAAATTGCATGCATTACTTCGGCGACGTTCACAAAAATGACATCTTAATGTGATTAATAATTCTCGTACCACCCATTCTCTTGTGTCGTCGTCTATATCTTTTAAATTCTCTTTGGCTTGGTCTATTGCCTTAGTTTGATCATCTTTCCAAGCTGGCAATGTGGTTAAATGCCGACGCTCTTTCCAAGCTTCACGCATCTTACGGATCTTCTGCTTCTCCTCTTCGGTTAATTGTGTTTTGGTGGATTTTGTTGTTTCTTTATTATTGGACTCTCCATTTTTCATACGGCTCCCTCCTCTAATTTGTCTTCACCCGTACCTTCCTTTACTGCCTTTTCGTCACTTTCGTCGATTATTGCTGCGATACCTTGTGCAATTAATTGCTGGTCTGTAAAATGCTGGATCGTAATTGCTTTCTCGGGACAACTTGCTGCGCATGAGCCACACCCTTTACAAAGCACCTCAATGACTTTTGCCTTCATCTCTTCCGTATCGACCTGAATTGCCTTGTAAGGACAGATCATTTCGCAAGTACCACAGCCAGTGCATTTATCTTCTTCGATCTTAGAAATCACAGGTTCCGAAACAGCTTCACCTCTAGCTAAAGGTATTGCGGCTTTGGCAGCACTCCCCGCGCCCTGTGCGAGCGTTTCTGCGATGCTTTTCGGGCTCTGAAGGCACCCTGCAAGATATATTCCATCGGTATTTGTTTCTAAAGGTGCAAGTTTTACATGACGCTCCATACAAAATCCTGAACCGCACTGAGGTACCTTTAAAAGTTTTAATAGTTCTGGAGTGTCCGGATAACGTGCTACCATTCCTAGAGCTAAGATGACGGAATCAACTTCCAATTTAATATTTTCACCTAAAAGTTTATCAAATACTAGAATCTCGGCTTTACCGCCTAGATCCTTGACTTTGGGTTTATTTTCAAAGCCGTATTTTATAAATTGTACTCCCTGACGTGCAGCAGACCGATACATTTCTTCGCCACCTTCACCATAGGTTCGAATATCAACATATAATATATACACCTGTACGCCTTGTTTTCGTAATTGGATAGCTTGTTTCATTGTTGTATGACAGCAGTATCGGGAGCAATCACCAATACTCTCTCGTTCCGCACCTATGCGTTTTGCCAATGGTTTACAGAATGGATCCCGTGACCCAACACAAAGGATAAAGGCAGCGCTATCCGGTTTTCTTTCATTAACAATAAATTCACCGTTCGTGGGGCCTTGTGGATTAAGTAATCTTGCTAGGCCCAGATTACTTATTACCGTTAATTTTCCAATATCTGTAGGGTCGTCGACATAGCTGTATTCCCCTTCGGGTTTATACATCTCAGCACCAATTGCAATCACAATTGTCCCGACCTTTATTTTTAATTCTTGATTCTCCTGTGGTTGAAGAATATTTTCGGTAATTGCACCCGCCTCGCATACTTTAATGCATTCGCCACAACGAGTACAGTCTTCGTTAACTATATTATAGGCATTTGGCCAGCCATTTGGATATTCATATATTGCTTTACGTCTCGATAATTTACGGTCAAATATGTAAGTCGATTTTACAGGACATACCTCTTTACATTTGCCACACTCATTACATTTCTCTATATCTACACCTCTTGGTCTTTGTGTGATTGTAATTTCAAAGTTACCTATAAAACCCTCAACTTTGGAAACAGTGGATTTAGTTAGGATATTCACGTTATTTTCAACGAGAAGTCTATATTTTTCCTGTAAAACATCATTCGCAACCGCATTCTCAGGAAACATTTCACCCAATTGTGCAACTCTACCACCTAAAAATCCCATCTTTTCGACTAATGTTACTTGATAACCTTGTTTTGAAATGTTGATAGCACTTTCAATACCTGCAATGCCACCGCCGATAACCAACGCACTTCTTTCAACTTCAACTTTTCTTGGCTCTAAAGGCGATAATAATTTAGCACGTGCAACCGCCATCCTAACAAGATCT
Organism: uncultured Thermoplasmata archaeon; assembly: GCA_965372445.1. Classification (GTDB taxonomy): domain Archaea; phylum Thermoplasmatota; class Penumbrarchaeia; order JAEHCK01; family CBDVCJ01; genus CBDVCJ01. The sequence continues at coordinate 4,963 of CBDVCJ010000047.1, forward strand.
TTAGCTTTCTCCGTAGCACTTTCAGGGTCTTTCATATGTACCCAGGAACACTGATCGCGAATGTTTGCCATTTCAAACAAATAGGGATTTATACCCGCTTTTTTACAAGTGTTTCTAAAAATCGGTTCATGGGTGCGCGGTGTACACGATGCAACCACCACCCGATTTAATTTATGTTTCTGTATCACATCTTGCATATGACGCTGGGTATCCTCAGAACAGGAAAATAGATTGTCTTCTGCAATAATTACATTTGGCAATGTTTCTGCATATCGTACCACACCAGGAACATCAACAATACCACCAATATTTATACCACAATGACAGACAAATACGCCTACTCTTGGATCCTCTTGAAGTTCAATATCTGTCACTTCTTTGGGCTCTTCGGTCTCAAAAATACGCTCTTCGGTTATTGTCTGAGCCGCACGGGCTGCCGCTGCGGATGCCTCTGCAACACTATCCGGAATGTCTTTTGGCGATGTGCAACACCCGGCAATATAAATGCCGTCACGAGTAGAATCCACAGGCCAGCCATTGATATGCCTCTCTTTAAAAAATCCCGATTTGTCTAATTCAATTCCTAAAACCTCGGCCAGTTTAGCAGTACCCTTTGATGGAACGATAGCGGCACATAGCACAACTAACTCCGCTCGTAACTCTTCAATATATTCATTTTGGATATGACCGACTTTAACCAATATGTCTTTTGTTTCAGGATCCTCAACTACTTCTGCCGGGCGACCGTGAACGAATTTAATGCCAACTTCATCTTCTGCGCGGTGGTAATAAGTTTCAAAATCTTTGCCGTATGTCCTAATGTCCATATATAAAATCTTAATATCCTCGATCAAGGGTTCATGCTCTTTTGCAATTACTGCGGTTTTGATCGCATACATGCAGCAAACTCGTGAACAATAATCACAATTATTTATATCACGAGAGCCAACACATTGTATAAATATGATCTTTTTTGGAAGGGCATTGTCCGAGGGCCGAATGATTTTACCACCCGAGGGTCCCGACGCAGATAATAATCGTTCAAACTGCAAGGCATGTATTATATTCTTAAATTTACCAAATCCGTATTCTTTTCGGACCTCCGGTGCAATCTGGTCGTAACCCGTCGTAACTATTACCGCCCCTACATTTAGTTCAATATCTTCAGGCTGCTGATCATAATTAATGGCTTCTGCAGGGCAAACTTTTTGACATACTTTGCACACACCCTTTTTGAAAAAAAGACAATTGTCCCTATCAATTTTATAAATTAATGGTACTGCCTGAGGAAATGGTACAAAAATCGCCTTGCGATCACCCATGCCCTCATCAAACTCATTGGGTACCCTCACTGGGCATTTTTCTGCACATTGGCCACAACCAATACATTTATCTTCATCAATATATCTTGGGTGTTTTACTACATTTACCTTAAAATCTCCTTTTTCGCCATCCAAATTTACAACTTCTGAATTGGTCATTAATTCTATATTGGGGTGTCGGCTAGCTTCGACTAATTTCGGTGAGAGTATGCACATTGAACAATCATTCGTAGGAAACGTTTTATCGAGTTGGGCCATATGGCCACCAATGCTCGAACTACGTTCAACCAGGTATGTTTTAATACCGGCATCTGCCAGATCAAGAGCAGCTTGAATGCCCGAAATCCCGCCACCGATAACTAATACCCCTTTAGGTCTATTTTGTCCAAGAATATTAAATTCCTCCTTAGATCCAGTTCAATTTGATATTTATTTTTTTATGTTTTAGTTTTATACAATTTGTCCATTATTCGCAATTATATTGAAAATTTATTATTAAACTCAATACAAATACTTCTTTAATTCAGTAATGTTTTAATACAAAGGAACAAATACCCAATTTATATAATTGAAGAGTGATATATTACTAGCCATACTTAAGTATATTCCTTATACCTATAAGTATTTAGTATTAATGTATACTATTTATGATTAAGGTTATACAATTAATCAAAAATAGTAAAATATTTATCTTAGAAATGGTATTAAGTACAATAACTTTCAAAGTTTTTTCTGGGGAGTTCATAAAAAATGTCCGTAAAATCTCTGTCGACTAAACAAAAGCTTGTATTGTATGGATTGGTTAAATATCCCACACTTACCGACCATGAGGTTTGTAAAATCTTAAACTTAAAAAAATCAACCTTTTCGACCATCAAAAAGAAATTCAAAGAGTTGGGTTATTGTAATATTGTTAGAGTACCAATTTTCCAACACATTGGTTGCGAACTGCTTATTGTGGTCTATGGAAAAATGAATCGAAAAACTACAATTGATGACAGGTTAAGCATATCCAAGAAACACTTGGAAAAATTTCATGAATATTTTTACATTATATCCGAATCGAATCAAGCAATAAATCTAGCAATCTCAAAAAATATAACTGAATTTGAACAAAATTATGAAGGAATTATGCAAATGTATGAAAGCCATGAATTTTTAGATGAAAAAGGTTTCACATATGTTTTATTCCCTTTTAACCTAATCTCGATATATAATTTCTTCGATTATTCACCACTTTTAAATCGTTTATTTAATCTAGGTTTCGAAAATGAAGCAGATACCATTGATCTACATTCTGATAAAATCAAAGGCAAAGTAAAAATGCAAGACTTAACCGATAAAGAGAAGTTAGTATATCATGGTTTAGTAAGATATCCCGATCTCCCAGATAATAGAATAGCCGAAAAGATCCAAACGTCAAGATTTACCGTAACAAAAATACGAAAACGGTTCTACGACGAGAAATTGATGCGTACAACTTGTATACCTGATATCAAGAAATTAGGGATGAATATATTGGCTTTTAACCATTCCAAATTTAAACCAAATATGACGACCTTCAAGCGTGAAAAATGTTTAAGAAATACCTTGCAAATATATCCGACAATCTTCCATGTTTCGAGAGATTTGGAGAGCATGTCTATTGCGGTTTTCAATAATTATAAGGATTATCAGGAGGCCTATGATCTGGTCAATAAATGTCGTGCGGAATTTGAATTTCTAAAGAATGAACCTGAAACATTATTATTATCGATCCCAAGAATGACCACTATAAAGAATCATACCTATGAACCATTGACCAAAAAGATATTAGACGCTATGAAATAAAATTAATCAACCAATCCCTGCCTTTTCGCTCTTAATTTCTCTAATGTTTTTGTGCCTCTTTTAAATTTACGGTTTGCGAATTCCAGAATTTTTGCTAAGCGGTTCGAGCTCGTATTCTGATCATTACTCTTATCGTAACTATTAACATTAAGTTCTTCGATAAAATTATATCGTTTTGATTCTGAATAGATTTCCTCTCCATCCTTAGTTCTAATGATTGTTGTTGTATAGCCTTCTGGTGAGCCCAGTCCTCCTACTGAAATATCAGCAAAATCATTCGCAAAATCCGTACATGCGAAACAAGCAGGTCGTGCTACATCTTCGATGTCTGATAATGGTATATGTTTTACCTCTCCTGATTTTAAAGTAACAATAAAATCTTCTTTCAGGTTTAATTTTTCTATATTATCGATTTTTATGCCTAACTTGTTTTCTACATTCTCTTTATCATCGAGGCTAAATGAAAAATTTTCCATGCAAAATAAACCAATGGTATATTTCACTATGTGTGAAGGCACAACTCCAAGATGTTGCATTTTCCTTATTGTATGGATCTGACATGGAGTGCCTACGACTGCAATTTTTAGCAGGTCCATACTCTTGAGGTTTCTTAAACCCTGCATAGTAGGAGAATAAGTCGTAAAATTTCCCAATTCCTCTACCTGTGAGGAACCGATAAATCTAGTACCTGCACCTGATAATATCTCATCGTAAGTGGTTGCGATCATAGGTTGTCTACCAAAAGGTCCTGTCTTTTTAGACACAATCGCACCATCGATCATTTTACGCTTTAATAAACAATGCAAAATTGAGGTTACTACTCCACCATCCGAGCAATTTTGCAGTACTTCTGGGTTGGTGGATCTTGATGATTTAAGTTTTTTATAAGAACCAATTGGCGGTTTCCAATTAAATTGCTCTTGTATCTCACTATCTAAAATATTAATCTGTGGACAAATCAGAAAACATATTCCGCAATTTAAGCAATTCTCTTCATTAATATATGCCGGGCGACCATTTTTTCCCATTGATATAGCAACTAAATCCCCGGCGAAACAAAACGATACGCAACCACCACATTGACCGCAGATACCTTGGTCATGTACTTCTTTTATTAGATCTTTAAATGTTTTAGTTCTCTCTAATTCGATTGGACCCAAATTATCTTCAAGTACAAGATCTTGCTCGATAGTATTTTACCCCCCCAAATATTCCAATAGTATATATAATTCAAAGGATATATTATTTTTTCAATTTTACTTTTGGCCGCAATGAAAATTGTTGTAATATTTTTAATTACGAAATTTATTGATGCAGTACTAATCTTAATTTTTTATTGGGTTCGGCCCCAAAGCAATTATATCATTTGTAAATTCCTGCATTATATTCGCAAATTTCTGACCTTCAGCCGCAGTGATCCATTCCATCCGTAACCGTACAGCTCCCAACCCCATAATATCCAATAATTGATGAGTCATTTCAATGCGGTCTTTAGCTTTGTGATTGCCGGAAATATAATGACATTCACCTAACCTGCACCCGGATACGACCACACCATCCGCCCCATATTCAAAAGCCCTCATTATAAAATCAGGTTCGATTCTTCCTGAGCACATAAAGCGAATTATTCGTATGTTTGAAGGATACCTAAATCTATTTATCCCCGCCAGATCTGCCGAAGTATAGCTGCACCAATTACAGCTGAATACTAAAATTATTGGATGGAATTCCTGGGTGTTTGTTTCTATTTCGGTAACAGTTGTAGGTTCTAGCTCTTCAACAGTTGTGGGTTCGACTTCGCTATCTACCTCTGCCATTATATAACCACCTCTTTAACTGCTTCTTTCAACATCGGTATTATTTGTTTACGCATATAATGTTGGATTGTAATCGCCTTGTTACAACACCCGGCCGAACACGCACCACAACCTTCACATAAAAGAGGGTCAACCCTTGATACTTTAGAACCATCCTCTTTTACTTTCAATTTCGCAGCTTCAAATTCGCAGCCTTCTTCACATTGGCCACAGCCAACACATTTCTCTTCATCCACAACAGATACCCACCCTTCAAGGTATGTTTTTTTCTTGGATAATAATGCAATTGCATTCGAGGCCGCTAATTTTGCATCCTCGACCGAATATCTAATTCCTTTTGGTCCTTGTACACAACCCGCTAAAAATATACCTTTACGCTCCTCTGGGGTCAGCATCGGATTGAAATGTTTAAAAAAGCCGTCTATATCAACCGGTAAATGCAATTTTTCAGCCAGTTTAGTGTTCTCTTCTCGTGGTTCCTGACCAACAGAAAGTATCACCAAATCTGTTTTTATTTCGATTGGGTTGCCGGCATCAATATCCACGGCTTTAACATATAATTTATCATCTTCTTGTTCAACTTCGGCGACTCTGCCACGCACAAAATTTATCCCTATTTCTTTTGCCAGTTCATAAAATTCTTCAAAGCCTCGGTAGGGACCTCTGAGATCGATATAATGAATGTAAACATTTGTTTTTGGATAACGTTTCTTAATTTCCATAGCCTGTCCAATTGCATAGGTACAACATACCAATGAACAATGGGGATTACCCTTATTTGCATCCCTTGACCCTACACATTGTATGAAGTTGACCGTTTTAGGAACTTTTCCATCAGATGGACGTTTAAGTTCGCCACCCATGTCGCGCTGTTCAACAATCAGACGCTCCAATTCAATTGAAGTTAGTACATCTTCATATTCATATCCATATTCAGGCAATCTTGTGGGATCAAATATCTGTGTACCGGTTGCGATAATAATTGAACCGACCTCAACTGCAAGCTCGCCTTCTGGTGTTTGAATTTTTACTTGACGGTTACCTAATCCACCCTCGATCTCTAAAACCTCTGAGTTCAAAAAAATCTCAATATTAGGATTGCGCTGAATATCTTCAAGTTTTGGGGTGAGCACACAAGTTTTACAGGATTGTATGCAACAAATCCCACAATTATGAGTGGGAAATGTCATACTGAGCTCATAAGTTCTTCCCCCCAATTTATCTGTTCTTTCAACCAAATAAGTTTTAAAACCTGCCTGTGCAATGTCATTTGCTGCTTGTAAACCCGCTACACCACCCCCGATCACTAATGCGGTCGGGACAATTTCGATCTCCAAATCTTCAATTGGTTCTAGATTGATTGCACGAGCAATTGAACTTGCTACGATAATTTTGGATTTGTTAGTTGCTTCTTTGCGGTCTTCATGAACCCAAGCACATTGTTCACGAATATTCGCTTGCTCATAAAGATACTTATTAAGATCGGTGCTCTCAATTGCTTTACGAATTATGGGCTCATAGATCTTTGGTGTGCATGCAACCACAACAACCCTATCAATCTTATTTTCATTTATTTCCTTTATTAAAAATTCTTGACCTTCTGCAGAACATATGGCTTCATGTTGTTTTACAATAGCGACATTTGGACGGTTCCTAGAAAATTCAGCGAGTTCATCCAAATCGATGATCTCTGAAATTTCTTTACGACAAGAGCAGATATACACGCCAATATGAGAAACTAATTCAGCATCCAAATTTTGACCTCCAGTTATGGGTAATTGTAATAGGAAAAATATTTAAAATATATTAACCTTGTTATACACACTGGCTGAATTTTTTACAATAAAATTACCCTGGAAGTATACATTTTTACCAAATAAATAATAAATCATATGGATATACTGAAATAGTTATTAATCCGTATGAAAATGATTCCATTTCTATCATATAACGACACATTTAATACTGAGGTACCATAATTGAAAAAAGTTAAATATGATATTGAATATATATTGAGACAGAGAGAAATTGGTAATTATCGTTCAATTCTAATCCTCAGGTGAGCTAATGGAAGAGGGAAATTCGCCAATAAGAATCAAAGGTAAAGTATGTCTTCTAGGTGATTGTTCAGTAGGTAAAACCTCTCTGATCCGCAGGTTTGTTTTTGATTCATTTGAAGAAAGATATATACCTACATTTGGAACAAATATCACAAAGAAATCGTTTATTATCCCTTATCCCGAATATAATCGAAGTGTAGAATTGATACTGATGATCTGGGATATCATGGGCAATCCGGGTAAAAATTTACCATCATATTTAGACCAGTATCAACATTTTGTACCACATAACCGATATTTCCTGAATGCTAAAGGCGCGATCATTGTCTGCGATATAACGCGTGAAAATACATACGAAAATATGAAAAAATGGGTGTCTTATCTTTTTGAACTTTGTGGACAACTGCCAATTGTGATTGTAGGAAATAAAATCGATTTAATAACCAAGAAAGATCTGGAACTTGCAGAGCTAACCAAATTTGCGAAGGCGAATTCCGGTGAGTGTACATTCACGAGCGCCAAAACCGGCGAAAATGTGGAGAAGATGTTTTATACGGTCGGAGACCAGGTGGTCAATCAAGCTATTGATTGGGCTGAAGAAATTTGAATCTTTTTTGTTATAATATTTCTGTTAGTGGTATGTTTTGGGATGTGGTTTGTGGGTGTGGTAATACAAAGAATATTGAAGATAGAAAATGGAAGATAGAAATTAATTGAATCTAGCTTCCATCTTCTTGCTTCCAATTTCTTCTCAAACACCACAAGCGAAGCGTCCTCACACCACAGCCCTAACTTACCATTATAGAGTGCTTTTCCCCAAATCCAAAAAAGGTAAATATATTTAAAAAAAATCTATTTGTAATAGACCAGATCTACCAATTTATCGAGTATTGATTTTTTCTGCATTTTTTCGATTTTACGAAGCTTAACCTCTTTGTCGATATCAAAAGTCTCAAATTTCTTACCCTCTTTTCCCTTGAGCTCTTCAAATTCACCTTTATCCAACCAGATACCCTTGCAGCTTAAACAAACATCGACCTCGACTTTTTCAGCATATTCCAAATTCATTAATCCCCCGCATCTCGGGCAGACCAATTCACTTTTTGCTTCTATACCTACATATTTAGTTAAATGTTTGTATAAATCAGGGTTATTGATCAGTTTCTTAAGTTCACGGGTGTCTACCCAGATACCTTTACATTTCGGACAAATATCAATCTCGATGCCTTTACGAACAACTCTATCTGCCTTCACCCAGCACCGAGGACAGTCAACAGGCTGGTCTAAAACTTTTTTGCGAAATGACAATTAAATCACCCAGAATTATGTATCCCTACTCTTATATTAAATGGGATGTTGTGGTATATATTGTTTTTGTTTGAATAAACACTAATAAATAGATATCCAAGATTATAGGTCACTAATCAGGACTCGGGAAACGTGAATCGGGACTCGTCTGCCTCCACCCCAATCATTAACACGAAATAATAAACCGCTGAGGACACAGAATTCATTTTAAAATTAGTAGTGGACTCCAGATTCGTGATTCCAGATTCCAGTTTTCTAATGGCTGACCAATAGGAAGATAGAGGCTGGAAGTAAGACGATAGAGTTAAATTTCTAGTTTCTATCTTCTATCCTCTAACTTCCTTTTAAATAACTTGCCATCTGTAATCTCGAATCCATTTAGAAATAATAGAATATTCCGCGCATTCAGCGGTTAAAACTTTGAAAAGAAGTCGTTTTATGGCATTCGTGTTAAATCATAGGGTGTGGCGCGATTGATAGACCATTCCCGAATCCCCATTCCCGATTCCCGAGAAAGGCTTTCGACCTACTTTGTTTGAATAGCAAATTCTAAATATCAATATAAGATATCACCGAACCCTATGAAAAAACTTGAAACCCAGATCCATGAGATCCGCCAAAAGTCACCTATAAAAGATTTCAGCCCACGTAAATTCATTGGATGTTGGTCAGAGAAAGATATTTTGGATGATGAAATTGTCGATGCGCTGGTGATCGTGTTAAGAACTCGGGGCTGTGCTTGGGCACTGAAATGCGGGTGCACAATGTGTGGTTATATCAACGATTGCATACGCGACCGGGTCTCCTCCGAGGATATCATATTTCAATTCAACCACGCGATCGAACAATTTTTAAGGCCCGCGCATAAAATCGTGAAGTTATTTACTTCTGGCAGCTTCATTGACGACACCGAGCTCGATGAAGCGGCCCAACTTGAAATTTTAAATGCCCTAAACTCAAAAACCTCCAAAATCCTTTTCGAAACTCGGCCAGATTTCATTACCCAGAAGAAATTAGAAACTTTGAAATCTGTCTTTGAAGGTCTTGAACTTGCAATCGGTTTAGAGTCTGCAAACAATTATGTGTTAGAACATTCGATAAATAAAGGTTTCAAATTTGAAGATTACCTAAAAGGCGCAGAGCTAATTATTGAAAATGATCTATCCTTAAAAACCTATCTTTTGATCAAACCTCCATTTCTTACAGAGCGAGAAAGTATCGAAGATGCGGTAGCCTCAGTCCAAAAGCTGCTCGAAAACAATATCGAATGCACAATATCTTTTAACCCAGTCCATATCCAGAATTACACCCTGGTCGAGCGCCTTTGGCATCGTAATGAGTTCAGACCGCCGTGGCTCTGGTCTGTGGTCGAAGTGCTTAAACGTTCACAAGAATTAACCGACCTAAGATTGATGTCAGCCCCGACCGCCGGAGGTAAGCGTCGGGGTGCGCATAACTGCGGTAAATGTGATCAAGATCTATTAGCAGCACTAACTTCTTTTTCGTTGGCCGGTGATATTGACGAACTTAAAAATCTTAATTGTGACTGTCATGAAAAATGGCTGGATATTATTGGCATTGAAGGGTTTGCGCAAAGTGGCGGGGTTGCACTACTTTAATTGATTTATTTTGATTCTAGATTACAGTTTCGTGACTCCCGTTATTTGTGGGGTTGGAAGTCGGATGTCAGAAGTTAGAAGCCAGAAACTTAGCTCTGATTTCTGTCTTCCGATCTCTGTCTTCCTATTTGATAGCCATCTGGAATTTCGAATCAATAAAAAACTCAACAAGTTAAATGGAATGCACCAACAACTTTCTTATTAGTTTCGATGAGCTCATTATATTTATTGCATGCCTCAGAAGTTCTTGCAATTATTACCTCAATATTTTTATCTGCGAGATAATTTTTTGTTTTGGTCGGTACTTTCAACATTCCAGCATTGCCAGTTCCAATGACAAGTATCTCAGGTTCGTGGCTGAGAATGTCGCGCAAATCTTCTTTATTCAATAGATGTCCTGACTTACGCCACCAATTATTATTGACATGGTCAGAGTATACAATTATATCTGAATTGTATTCTTCACCATTAATAACGATCTTCCCGAAATTATAGGAATCTATCATAATAAACCCTATTCGAAGCAATTCAACTAATTTATTAATTCTCGCGATTTTTAAATGAATTAACAATATAAGTTATGTTTGACCCAAATACGAGAGCATGAACGGGATTAGATGCTCGGACTCCGGACTCCAGATCCCGTGACTCCTGACTCTACGACTCCATGACATTCATTCAGCGTTGAATGGTAACTCTATTGATGACATCGCCCTGCTGGATCGCATTTACGACCTCTTGACCCTGTGTTACCTTGCCAAATATGGTATGTATGCCATCCAAATGCGGCGTGGGACGATGGGTAATGAAAAATTGTGAACCATTCGAACATTTACCCCCCTTCTTCTGGCCTGTAAATTTATCATGTTCACAAGTTCCTGCATGTGCCATTGATAACGAACCGGTTTCATGTTTCAAATGCGAGCGGATCTCGCAATCGGTTTGGTAACCAGGTCCGCCAGTTCCAGTGCCTTTCGGGCAACCGCCTTGTATCATAAAGTCCGGGATTACCCGATGGAATTTCAAGCCATTATAGAACCCCTTCTCGCTCAAATCGATAAAATTACCAACGGTATTGGGTGTGTCTCTATCAAATAGATCTATCACAATATTGCCTTTATTGGTTTCCAGTATCACTCTCGACATTTTCAACTCCTCCTTGTCAAGGGTAGATAGTGGTTTTTTTATTTAAGTTTGACCTCATATGAAATATAAAATCTTCTCAGCACATTACCTATTAGAAAAATATTTATCCGCGTCATTGTAAACTTCGATGCTCCCAATATCGAACCAAACGCCATTAAAAACAAAACCAACCACATTAATTTGCGGGTATAACCACTTAATAAAAAACCCCATCGCATCCGGGTTATTTCCCTCTTCAATATACCTGAGAAGGCCCGCGACACCCTCGGAATTAAACATATAACATGCAGTAGACACCAAGGTCGAGCTCGGTGCTTCTGGTTTCTCTTGAAAATCCACGATCTTATGATCATCATCCACCTTTACAACGCCATATAATTTCGCTTTTGATGACGACCCAATATCATATAATGCAACAACCGAAGATCTTGTTGCGCGATAGAATTCGAGCATATCGGTTAATTCGAACCCGAATAAGTTATCACCACCGATCACAAACAGTTCCTCGCTCCCGAGGTGCTCTTCGGCTATTAATTTATATAATGCGCCTATGCTGCCGAGCTTTTCACACTCTGAACTAGCATCTTCAATTATTAATTTAAGGTCGAGGCCAGGTTCGTCAATTGATGATAAATAACCACTGATGAACTCTTCAAAATAAGCTTGGAATTTCAGATTTGTGGTAATATAGATCTTGTCCAGGTTACACCTAATAATTTTGTTTAAGGTATATTCTAACATAGGTTTATTATTAATCGGCAGCAAGTGTTTAGGGACACTTTTTGTCAAAGGCCGCATGCGTTTTGCAAACCCACCAGCTAAGACTATTGCATGCATACTAAATCTCCGGATTTATTTTTATAAAATCCCAGATCTAAATGTTAGGAGTTAGGATTGAGGATTTCCTTCGGAAAAGGCGATAGGCGACGAATTTAGCCTTGGAGTCATGGAATCTTGGAGTCGTGGAGTCAACTCGATATAAAAGGGTGGTTTGACTCCCTGGACTCCCAAGACTCCTAGACTCGTTTCGCCTATCGTCTTTCGTCTTTCGTCTTTCGCCTTTCATAAAGCGGACTCTAACTTTAAAAATTCCAAAGGAATTTTTAAAGCGAGGTAACTTGGCGCAGCAAGTTACCGCAGGGATCGATATCCCCTCCAGTCTCCAATCCAATATCTCGAATATAGTAATTATTAAATATATCTATCGATATAATGGGCTTTGACAACTACAATGTAAGGGGACCTAAAATTATGGCACCACCTAAAAAAGGTAAAAAAACCGAAGGTTTTCATTCGGCAGCAGGCTTAATTCGGTATTTCGATGCTGAAGAAGAAACTGCGATAAAGATCGACCCGCGAGCGGTAATAGGGCTTTGCCTAGCTGCGATAATCGCAGTTGAGCTTGCCAGAATATTCTGGCCAGTCTAATATATTTTATACTTTTGGAGTGTAGTGTATTATGAAAACATATCTCATTGTCTGGTTCAATAGCGACGGTGTCCAACGACCCTCCGATATAACCGAACGACTATTATCAATGGGTTTCAGACCTATTGAAGGGCAATATGATTATGTTTATGAATGGGATTCGAATGCTGATATAAATGATATTATTAAATTCGGTGACCAAGTTCAGAATACATTGAAAGGTTCCGGAACACTGTTCAAATTAGAGACTGCTGCATGATTTTTAAGGCACTAAAGTACACAGTTTTTTTATGATTTGTTATAATATATGTAGGTGGGAGGATATAGGATATAGGTTATAGGTGATAGGTGATAGGTCTATAGTCCGAAATCCGATTTCTTATTATTTTCTTTGGTCCTAAGTCCTAAGTCCTAAGTCCATAGTCATATAATGTCATTTAGTCCTGAGTCCTTAACGGTCCACTCAATATATTACTTAGAAAGTATTTACTAAAAAATTAACCGACACTGGTTTTAAAGTGCTTTATTTTCATAAAGTATTTATTTATATTAATATTTTTCTTAGTTTTAAGCTAGATATTGTCGTTCTTCTCATTAAACTATGACATTTCTATTTGTAAGTAGAAGAACAGTCCTTTCACTAACTATGATTTCAATTGATATATAAAATGTGCCCTTGAGTTTCCTTGCTTTTGATTTTCAGTCTGTAAACCATTTGAATTTCTGCATTTCATTATATCTTCTCTGTAAGCACCTAAATAAGTATGGTAGAAGCATTCTACTGCTTGGTAGAAAGCTTTATAAAGCTTTCTAAATGTGTTGGTAAACGCATGGTATTGGTTGATAAGAAATCCAAATGGAAAATCTTCAAAATGGAACCCGACGACGAATATTACTACTTTTAATGAATAATCCTTCCTTTTCTGCCAAACAAATTTTTTCCAGGTTAGGAATAAAATATAAAACCATATATAAAGAACTCCAGAAACTAGTTATCCAAGGAATTCTGCTCAAAGACAATAAGAAATTTTATAAAATCAATCCTGAATATGGGGACCAGCTGATCGATTATGGATTAAAGATCAAAGGGCTTATAAAACCGCCTAAGGTTGTATTATTTCTGAATAATTTCATCGAAATCAGGCAGAAAATAAGCCAAATGGAGCATTATTTAAAAGGGATAAAATAATTATATTTTATTTAAGATTTGGTATATTTTCTTGATAAAGAATTCCTTAGTAAAAATATTTAATAGTTTTATTATATTAGTAAGAAATATATATTTTAATAAGATGGATTAAGGTAAAATATCTTTATTGAAAAATAATTCTAAAAAATTTCATTACTTTTTAAAGGAAACTAACATTTTGGAGTGAACCCCTCAAAGTGCACAACTAGTTAAGCAACCAGCCCTATGAGTAA
>CBDVCJ010000048.1:0-18850 GCA_965372445.1 uncultured Thermoplasmata archaeon
GAGATGTGCCAGAACCATATTGGACTATCATGGACTTTTGAGGAGGTTGACCAGGAACTTCATGAAATTATGGTAAATATTCACAAAACTGCGCTTCAGACCTCCAAGAAATACGACAACCCTGGAAACCTCGTGATTGGTGCAAATATCGCTGGATTCCTTAAAGTGGCGGATTCAATGATGGATCAAGGGGTAATATAAAGTTTAATTAAAACCACCCTTTTTTTCTTTTTATTTTAATATTATTCCCAATTTTATGTTTTAAAAATCACACCCAAACCGCTTCTACCGTCAATTTTAACAACCATTGGAGTGTCGAGGTGGATGTGTTTGACAAACTTCTTTTCTTCGGTAACAGGTAGACTCTGTAACCAATCCCAATCAACAAAATCAGTCTCGGATTTGCTAGTTATAGTTAAGTATGGAATGCCAAGAGACGTTACGTTGTGAAAAAAATGCGAGCCATGCGAAGGTTCAACCCTAATATCTTCCATCGGGGTTTCAACCATAGTCCGTGCATTTGAGATCTGGCTCCAATCAACCGGGATCCCCAGCCATCTATCAGCACTACCCCACCTCCCTGGTCCAATTAAAATATAAGGATTTTTACGCAATTTTCGGTTTAATTCACCGATTTCATTAGCGATTTCGATTGAATATTTTCGATTAAATGTTGGAGTTGGGACAAATAATAGATCTTGAATCGTGTCTAATACACCGTTTCCCATACCTTTTGACGATGCAACTAAATAATGTTCTCTACCCAGAGTTTCATCGATAGTAACTTCAGTTTGTTCTCGCATCGAAATTAATGGACGAATTTGCAGAAGATATAAATCAAGTTTATTATCCTTATTTAACATAACCGCGAATTCCATTTCAATTGAGCACCCCATACCTCTTTCACCGATATCGGCTAATTCTTTGAGAATGGCCACTAATGGAAATTCATTGTATTTCAAAATCGGTGCAAACATTATCACTTTTCTACCTTCGTGATCTAACCCATCCCGTATACGATCGTCAACAGGGTCGTATACACTTGCAACCCAATTCAAAGTTTCATCCTGTTCAGCCTTAGAAAGATCCTGATTTAGTAAGGTTACATCCTCACCTTGAGATAAATCTGAATTCTGGCTCTTCAAGTCCAACGAATAAAATATTCGTTGAGAATTTTGAATTACATCTTGAACCGACGAGAATCCAGGCATTGCATTCGGTCGAATTGGTGAAAATGATAATACCTGCCCACCATCGACGACAATTTTACCAAGCCCAAAAGCTATACTGGCAATTGGCTCCTCACGTTTTAGGGGATGAAGTGGATAGAAATTTTGTGATTTCAAAACCCCTGAGAATATCGGATAGAATCTATGATCGAACCTATTCCCCACCAATTTCTGGATTACAATGCCCATCTTTTCTTCTTCGGCTTTATGTAAAGTTGCCTGAATATAAGCTTTCGCGGACTGAAAAAACGCAGAAGCATAAACCAGTTTGATTGATTGTATTAGTTGTTCTAATCTTGATTTAATATTCTTCTCGTTATTTGGTAGAATGTAAGTTGAATATATGCCCGCAAAGGGTTGATTATGCGAGTCCTCAAGCAAACTGGATGAACGGACTGCTAATGGTGTCTTAACATGTTTTAAATAAATTTTTAAACTTTTTACGAGTTCAGGAGCCAAATCCGATTTTAAAAAATGTCTTGCAATTTCAGTGTTGGTTAATTCTGAATCTAATACCCAATGGAGATCATTATCATGGATAAATCTATCAAATTCTTCTGTTCCAATAATCAATGTTTCAGGTATGCGAATATTATATCCCGGGAATTTTTCATTTATTTTACTTTTCTGCAGTAAAACAGATAGGAACGCGATGCCTCGGCCTTTACCCCCTAACGAACCTATACCTACTCTTGTTATGGTTTCTTCAAATTCAAATTTCTGTTGCTCAAAATCTGTAATAACGCCAAGCTGTTTTTTACGGCTCGTTTCTCTAAAAACTTTTATTAAATGCTGACGGTTCTCTTCATATGAACTGAAATCACTTATTTTTACAGGTCGAAGTTCCATTGCAAGTTCAAATTCACCACGCGCTATGAGCCATCTTGAAAAATGGTTATTTTCCGCATGGTATTCTAACGATTCAGCGGGTAGCTTTGCTATCATATCAACAAATTCTATCATATCAGATGCTCGGCCAACTTCAGTCCCATCTGGCATTCGGAATATAAACTTGCCAAATCCAAGATCCTGTTTGATGAATTTTCTTAATCCACGAAATAAATTGTCTGAATTCTTATCTAAAAATTTTAACCCTAGTTCGTCTGCATGCTCTTGATATTCTGTCTTAGATGATTGTAATAGTGCAGGTATATCTTTATCAATACCTTCGATAAATTTAAATCCAGCTTCTTTTTCCATTTTACCGTTGTGAGTGAAATTAACATCGGTTATTATTGCTAGAATGTACTTGCGATATTTATTATAAAGTTCCTCCGCTTCTTCATAGGTCTGAGCTAGAAGTATTTTCGGTCTACCTCTACGGCGAAGTAGCTTTTCATGTTCGTTCAATCCTTGTAATACTAAATGTTGGGTCTGAAGCATAACCTCGGTGAATATTAACGGCAAAAACATTGAATAATATCTCGATGAATCTTCGATTACAAGTATAATTCTAACTAATCCCTTCTTCGTATCCGTATCTACATTAACCCGATCTTCAAAATATTTTACAATTGCGAGAAACAATCGAGAATCACCGGTCCAGAAGAACACCCTATCTATACCTTCAAGCAATTCCGGACTATGATAATGTTGTAAATCTGCTACATCTGTTATTAATAAAACTACGGGTATGCCCGGTTGAAGTTCCTTTAATTTTTTACCGAACTCCGCTGGCGATTCATCTATAAGGTGAGTCATGGTTATAATTAAATCATAACTTCGTTCTGACAACTCTTTTAGTGCCTCTTTTGGAGATGAAACCCTAATTACGCGCGGTGGTGAAGTTAAATCGAGATCTCGATATTCACCAAAAAGCTGTTCAGATAAAACGCCGTCTTCCTCTAGTGTGAACGCGTCATATAAACTTGAGACCAACAAAATCTCCCTGATTTTAAATCTCATTAAGTCATGATAGCCAATAAACCGTGGCTCATAATCGCCATTAAGACTTACATCATATTCTGAATCCAAATTACTATTCTCTGCCATATCATAGTAAATTTGTATACTCATATTTATGTATTTTCTATTTTTCATAATAATCAAACAGACCGATAGTTATAATACGACCCAAACGGCCTGCTCGATGCTGGCGTAACCTTCACAAACTCGCGCCCCCACACCTTTTTATTGATCCATATCTTTTAATATTGGGTGGTGAGACTAGGTTTCGGTAATTTTCGGAGAAAATTACCTTTACCCTTAAAAATCCCTGCGAGCTTTTTAACGGTTTCGGCCTCGAAGCTCGTAGGTTCGAAGACCGAAGGTCTAGAGCCCGAATGATTCGAGCAAAGCTCGGAGCATGTGTCGTGAGGTGGCATCGAAGCTCGAACGAAACCGCATTTCGTGCTTCGTAACGAGCATCGAATCCGAAACCGGTCGTCAAAAACTGTGGCTTTATAAACAGGTTTATGATTGGTATTTCAGATTAAGTATTTGTTTTAATTATACAGATCTATAATTATAATACGACCCAAACGGTCTAGATGACGCCGGCGTGACCTTCACAAACTCGCGCTCCCAGACCTTTTTTATCGGCACTTTAAAAAGACCGCAAAATTCGTTCAAGATCGGCTCGAGCAATTCTTTGTCTTCGATCTCTATCGGCTGGACGGTCGCACCCACCCCCAACAACTCTTCCGGTACTTTGCCGCGGATATAGATCGCACCGCCGTGGATACCCGTCCCCAAACTTCCCTTGACTATCTCCTGGGGTTTTGCATTATTGACAATTGTGGTCGGATTGTTTTGCCGGATCTTCATGCCGAGCGCTACAAGTACCCCCCCTGCCATATACTCCCCAAAGAACTCTTTAACATTGCCACCATAAACAATAACCGGCATCATATCTTGATATGCTTTCATATGTATCCCGATACGATAACCGCCGTTGCCCCTCACGAAGATCTTACCGCCGCGGGCGGCGAGCCCGGTCACATCCCAGGCGTTGCCATGAACTATGATCGTGCCGGAATTCATTGTGTTACCGGTCTGGTCCTCGCAGTTGCCGTGGACCTCGATCGTCGGGCCGTCCATAAACACCCCAAGATCGTTGCCGGGGGTGCCATGAATGTCGAGCTTGACATCTTTGTGCTCCATACAGGCGGCAATGAATCTTTGACCCAGTACATTCTTGACAATGATATGCTTATAGCCGCTGTCGGCCGCATTATGGATCTTATCGTTCAACACAAAATACCGCAACGGTTTCTTATTCTTATTATCCCAAGCATCGATCGTAATTTGATTTTTCTTCAATTTATCACCACTTTAATTGTGACTTCTGTTTATATTAAGATATAGATTAGGGGGATATCCCCTAAGACCCCTCTTTTTTCTCGATTGGTGGGACGCAAAGCGTCCCACAAAGGGATCTAAAGAGAGGGGTTGAAGGGGAGATTCTTCTCCCCTTATACATCTCATTATCAACCCCAAGCCTCACCGACGTGTTTCACACCTAAAATTTCGGCGATACGCGGATTCGGTCCCACATACCGTAAACGATCGCGGTTACCGACAAAGCTTTCGACTGCATCGATACCCATTGCACCCGTGATCTCGCGCAGCTCTTCGTTCCATGCGAACAGCATATTTGAAACTCGCCTGGCAGCGATATCGATATCAAGTCTCTGGGTATAAGCCGGGTTCTGGGTTGCAATACCCCACGCGCACAGCCCGCGGTGGCACTGCTGGCACACCCTGCAGCCCATTGCAATTAGGACTGGCGTACATATCATCGCGACATCCGCGCCGAGCGCAAGCGCCTTGACTAAGTCTGCCGAATAGCGGATGCTGCCGCCAGCGCAGAGCGTGACTTTATTACGTATACCTTCCTCGCGCAAGCGTTGATCGACTGTTGCGATTGCAATTTCGATCGGTATTCCGGCATGGTCACGGATTATGCGTGGGGTCGCACCCGAACCGCCCCGGAACCCATCCAGGGTAATGAAATCCGCACCCGCGCGCGCAATACCGGATGCGATCGCCGCGCTATTATGCACCGCCGCAATTTTCACACCAACAGGTACCTTATAGCGACTGGCTTCCTTAAGCGCAAAGATCAGTTGCTGAAGGTCTTCGATACTGTAAATGTCGTGATGGGGATAGGGCGAAAGCGCGTCCGAGCCTTTCGGTATCATGCGGGTCTCTGAAATCAGCTGGCTCGTCTTCTCACCAGGTAGGTGGCCGCCATGACCGGGTTTCGCACCCTGCCCGATCTTGATCTCTAATGCTGCAACCTTTTTGAGGTAAGGTGGGTTAATACCGAATCTTCCGCTTGCCACCTCGGAATTGATGATACTGCCGTATTTATAAAAATCAGGGTGGAGCCCACCCTCGCCAGTGCCGACAAGAGTCCCACTCTCCATTGCAGCCTTGAATAGCGCGATCTGGGCATTATATGATATCGAGCCCAGTGACATCTGGCCGACCATAATTGGCAGTTGTAGCTCTATATTTGGTGGAAGTTTGGTCTTCATGACCACGTCTCGTCCTTTCTCCCTGATGTCAAGTTGGGTGGGTTTGCTGCCGAAAAACGTTTTGGTCTCTATCGGTTCTCTGAGTGGGTCAATTGCGGGGTTGGTGACCTGCGCCGCATCGAGAATAAGGTCGTCAAAGATCATGTTATAAGGCAGATCATTACCGCAAGACGATAATAACACCCCGCCGGTACCAGCCTGTTCCCAACCGATCCTGCGTATGCGTTCATCATAAGCTGCATGGGCCGGATACGCCATCGGGTTATCGATGATCGTGATCGCTTCCTGTGGACATTTCATTGCACAGCGGTGACAGGCAACGCAGTTATCGTGAGCCGCTACGATCCGCTCGCCATTGAACGATAACGCGTCGAATGTGCAATTGATAGTGCAGCGCTTGCAGATCTTACAGCGTTCTCTATCTATGTCTACTTTAAAGCGTGATGGGATGTCTAATCTTACGGTCTCGGTTTTTGCTGGCATTTTTTTCACCTGTTTTGTTATAGAAATTAGGGAGGAGAGGAATCCGCTCCCTTGGTTCAGAAGCCGTAGGGTTCTGAAGCATAAAGGTAAAATCTTTAGATTTTACCTGCGAATAACCCACCTCTCTTTTTTTATCTGTTTGTGGGACGCCTTAAGCGTCCCACCATCCAGATAAATAAAGAGGGGGTTTTAGGGGGATTCTTCCCCCTATTATTTGACAATAACATGTTTGCCGCTAAACGGCTTTTCCGTGCCTTTGCTGATCAAACCTTTGTTCAACTGAGCGATCACGGGGTTACCGGCTACCGACGCCCAGCTTTCGGCTTTGACCTTTACGCGTCTGAACGCGCATTCTTCACTCCCTGCAAACACAGTGTTATCATCGTCAGAGAGCGCCACGGTCAATGGCCGAAGCTTCTTGCGGTCGGTGAGCGCCATCATCGTAGGCTCGGGGTCGTTCATCCCTACAAGTATACTGAAGGGACCGTTCACCATCGCCGGACGATAGGTCATGCGGATCGCCATCGCGAGTTTGCGTTGCTCGACCGGCCAGCTCGATATTTCATCATAATATCTCGGTGCCATCGCCATCGCCGCAATTTTGGTCGGCAGCTTGTGACGCCTAATTAATAAATCTAAAATATAGGTCAACACCTCGGAATCCGTTAGCAGCGTGCATTTGTAGCCCCACATGTCCACATAGCGTTTGTTCGTACCGTAGGACGTGATCTCGCCGTTATGACAAACCGAGGTGTCAAGAATATTGAAGGGGTGTGCACCACCCCACCACCCTGGTGTGTTCGTCGGGAACCGAGAATGCGCGAGCCACATATAACCTTTGTAGCGG
The DNA here is from genome assembly GCA_965372445.1 of uncultured Thermoplasmata archaeon. Classification (GTDB taxonomy): domain Archaea; phylum Thermoplasmatota; class Penumbrarchaeia; order JAEHCK01; family CBDVCJ01; genus CBDVCJ01. Next base: position 7,041 of record CBDVCJ010000048.1, read on the forward strand.
TTCGCAATATCGTAGAACTTAGCGATCTCGTGGCTCCAGCCGTTACCTTTGAAAACTGCCATGTTCTTGCCAGAGGATACACAGAACGCGCCGTCGATGCTGCTATTAACATTCATCACCAAATTAACAATATAATCGTTGGTATTGCTCACCGTCGGATCGCTTTTAATTAGCCGGGGGGGTACATCCAGAAAGAATCGCCAAATCAAAGGATAGGGGCCTTTCATACCCTTTACAGCCTGGGTGTAGACCTCCTCGTCTTTGATAACTTCTGCCACGGATTTGAAATATTCCTCGACTTGTTCTTTAGCGCATTTATCATCTAACAATAACTGGATGCAATAGTGATCCGCTTGGTCCGGAAACAGTCCATAGCAAGCATAACCCGCCCCAAGCCCGTTCTCGCGGTCGACCATGGTCTCCAGCATTTCGGCAGCGCGTCTACCGCTCTCTACGGTCCCGTCAATATTGATCAACCCTGCAATACCACAAGCCTCGCTCTCGCGCCTGTAACCGTTTGGGGGATGCGTCAAGCCTAAGGTGCCGGCTTTTCCGTTTATTGTCGTGCGCGTACCGACTTCACCCATAATGCCTCTGGGGTTATATTCAAGATTTGCAAATGGTGCTCTCAATGTAATATCTGTCATTAGTCCTCACATTCCTTGGTTGCTTTTTCTAAGTTCGTACCTGTAATTATCTTCATAATTTCGTCTGGCTCGGCACATTTGATCGGGGGCAGCCCCAATTTCTTGCGCACTTTGTTATCCAGTGCAAATGCAAAGCCCGTTTTCGAAAGTTCATTATCTCGATTGAGTATGACCTCCGGACAGATCCCACGCTCGATCGCGAGATTTTTTAACCTGAACATCAATTTCACCATCCCGAAACCCTGCGGGCAGCGCTCTATACACTCGTGACAGTTCATACAATACCAGATATCCTCACGTTCGAGAAGCTCGTCGAGCTTACCGTCCAGTGCAAGTTCAATTATCTCTTCGGGATGATAATCCGCTGCAATTACCGCTGCCGAACAGTCATCCGCACAAGCTTGACATTCCAAACAGATCTTCAGCTGGTCTTCTGTTACGGTTTCATCGAAGAGCTCAACCGAGGGGCGTTTGCCAAGTGCGATATCCAATAATTTCTGTTTAACTTCTGCATTCACACCAGGAAGGTTTAAGCCCAGATCCTCCGGGTTAAAACCAAATGCCAAACCTAATAATTCGGTATAGTAAAAGATCGGTAAATCGAATTTCTCATTATATGCCTCTTGGATCTCGAGCTGGGCAGATTCGAGCTGGGCCCGACAATAAGGACAAACAACAACAATACAATTAGCATTATTCTCCGCCATATGCAACAATTTATTTCTGGCAAAGCCCGCAGCATCTTCCGTGCTGGCGATCTTCAATCCTCCGCCGCAGCATGATATCTTGTCGGGATAATCGATACTTTGGATGCCCAATAATTCCACTAATTTATCGAGTTTAATGGGGTCTTCGGGATCATCGAACGGCATATGGTCTTCCGGGCGAACGACATGACAGCCGTAATGCACTGCAGCTTTCAAGCCATTTAAATTACGTACTATTAACTTTTCAAGTGCTGTTGTTCCAATATCGTCATGAAGCACTTCTAAAATATGTTCGACCCTGATATTACCTCGAAATTCCAACCCGAGCTTAGCCAATTCTTCATTGACCTCATCTCTTAATTTATCATTATTCTTAAGAGCATTATTAACGGTTTTAAGTGTGTTATAGCAGCCATTGCATAGTGTAAGTATATCATAGCCATTTTTCTCGGCAAGCGCCAAATTTCTAGCCGCTATAACCTCCCAGAGATCCTGGTCAGTCGATTTGATCGCCATCTGGTTCGGGCAGCATGTAGTATTTTTAAGTTCGTGTAATTTGATATCTAATTTTTCTAATGTCTTTCTCGAAGCGATTTCGATCGAGGGGTAGCGACTTGGTATCAAACAGCCGGTATATATCGAATATTTTTTTGACATTTTATATTACCTCTTTTCAGGAGTTTGCAATTAATTTAAAACAGGATATAAGTTTATTGATTTTGAATATATAAACCTAGCGCAATAATTATAGGTCAATTGACCAGAAAAACCAAAAATAAAGGAACAATGTTCCATAAAAACTGCCCATAACACAACAAAATTAATAAAATATAAAGTCGTTTCACCTCCTGTAATATAATTTGATCACTTAGCCAGGCGGTGATAATATCGATAAATTAGACTTTAAGATCATCAATCTATTAAATAAAAACGCACGGTCCAGCTTTAGGGAAATTAGCCGTAAATTAAAAGTGTCACTTACAACTATTGCAAATAGGGTCAAGAAACTCGAGAGTGAAGGAATAATAAAGGGCTATATTCCATTAATAGATCTAGATAAATTAGGCTATGATCTACTTACAATAATAGGTGTAAGAATTCAACATGGTAAATTAATGGAAGTGGAGCGCAAAATAAGCAAAGACCCGCATGTCTATGAAATATACGATACCACGGGCGATTGGGATTCAATAATTATCGCTAGATTCAGAGGTCGTGATGAGCTGAACTCGTTCATAAAAAATGTGCTGGCAGAAGAACATGTAGAGCGCACTATTACATATATTGTATTAAATGTTGTAAAAGATGAGAAACGCGCACAGATTTAAATATATATGAATTCTAACTATCGCAAGCTAAATATTTAGAAAAAAAAGTAGAGAAATGGGTGGTTTTAGCACCCATATTATTTTGTTCGAGAACGTATATTTTGTACTAGTGCTATGGACAGCCGCCCATTGAGTTTGCCACGTCCTGCAGGTCACTGATTATTGCAAGTATCATATCCTCGACATCTTGCTGGGCGGTTGGGTCAATAATCCAATCTGGCGGTGGATGCTCGCCGTCTGTCTTTTTGAGGAGGTCGTTGGTCAGTTTATCTATTGCCGAACATATGCTGCTGAGATTACCATTTTCGACCTTCTTAATTACCGCGTTTATCTTGTTGATCAAGGTCTTTTGATGGTTGGCATTGGAAAACGCACTTGGGTCAAGTCCATTGATATAATCCTTCAAAGCCTCGAGATCGTTTAAAATGGTCGTTAGTTTGTCATATACAAATACATATGCAGAGCCAATATAAACGTCGTCATGATATGCCCCTACAATAATTGTACCGCCATTGATCCCAACATCACGACCGAACCAATCATAAGCCGCGCCATCACTAGCGTTCAGTTTATCGATCTCAGTCCAACCCGTACCTTCCTTTTTAAAAACATAGACCGCACCGGAATCACCGGCACTAACATCTGCTAACCGCGCACCAACCACGATAATATTGCCTTCAATACCTACTGAGGTGCCGAATTGATCCGTTAATGCACCATCACTAGCTACTAGTTTTGCATCATGGCTTTTATTAGTGGGCCAACCTGTTCCAGGCTTATAGAAAACATAAACTGCGCCATTGCCAATGGTTGGTCGATCTGCACCGACCACGACCGTATCGCCATCAATAGCAACGGATTCTCCAAACCAGTCACCTGCTGCGGCATCGCTCGCAAATAGTTTTGTGCTTTGTGACCAAGTCGTACCACTACGTTCGAAAACATAGGCGCCACCGGAATCAGTTCCAAAAGTATCTTGGTAACGTGCACCAACCGCTGCAGTGTCACCACTGATCGCAACTGAGAAACCGAACCAATCGCCAGGGCCACTATCCGCTGCGGTTAGCTTGCCTTGTTCGGTCCAGCTTGTGCCGGTTCGGTGGAATATGTAAGCTGCGCCGGAATTGGGGTTAATATCGTCATCGTTAATTGCGCCCACAATGATCGTATCTTGATAAATATCAACACAATAGCCAAAATTATCGCCAGCTCCAGCATCACTAGCAGTTAGCTTGGCCTGCTCGGTCCAACTTGTGCCACTCCGTACGAAGACGTAAGCTGCGCCCTGACTATTAGCGCCGTTCAACCACGCACCGACAACGATCGTATCTCCGCAGATCGCGACGGATTGGCCGAAATTGTCGCCGGCTGTAGTATCACTACCAAAAATTTCAACCTGCTCGGTCCAGCTTGTTCCAGTGCGTTCGTAGATATATGCAGAACCTGCAACAGAGCCTAAGGTATCATCTCCTTTAGCGCTAACTATTGCGGTGTCACCATAAATATCAACCGAAAATCCGAACATATCACCTGCAAGACCATCACCTGCTGTAAGCTTGGCTTCCTCGGTGTAGAGCAGAGGATCGATTGTAATTGGGTAATTAGCATCGGAATCGTCTACGAAAATAGTTAGAATATTGTCATCTGATCCCAAATACGCAGGCAGCTCTTTGTCAGTTGCATCCCAGACCTTTAACTCTTCATATTTTAAGATCACTCTACCTTCGTTTGTTGTGAAAAGAACGCCCTGATCGTCATTTATAACTCTTGCGCGTAAATCACTTAGTATTGCCATTTCTAAGCATAGAGGCCGCTCAGAATTCTGCCCTGCGGGCTTAACTTCAATGCTGAAGCTCTGCTTTAAGCCCCTGTCATCATTCTCATACCATTCGATAACATTTCCTCGATCTAGTTCTAACGTATTTCCATTGGGCTCTGCCAATGCAGATTCTACAGGGACCACATTTCCGTCTCGACCTATAGCTGTCAAGCTTAACTCAACTTTCCAATCTCTGGTCTCTTGATCTAGCGAGGTCACTTCGATTTCAGTATCTTGAACCAAAACTTTGAAATTATTCGCCGAGTTCGAAGCCGTTATGGTTCCATCTTCTTCTGTGTAGAATTGATAGTCGGTGGATGATACCTGATCCACTTCTTGGCCGGCGTCCCTAGGCACGCCACCAAACCATCCCACTCCAGCAACAAGAACCAAGCTCATCGCCACTAGCATTATTATTACAGCTAATGCTGCTATCTTTTTCCATTTTATCATATTTCAATACCTCCAATTTTTCACGGGGCAATACCAAAATAACTATCTAATTGAATGGGAAAAAATTCTTTATTAATTTCAACCTCTAACGAATTTTCTATCTCCCATTATTCAATTAATTTATTAGTATGGTTACCCCCATGTTAACCCGTGTCTACCCCAATGCATTTACAGCATATATAATTTATGATTTATATAATGCTAGGATTATAGAAGTAATGGATAATAATCTCAATAATAAAAAATTAATATGTACTATATTTTTGTCGACTTATGTCATTTAAGTTGTGAGTTTATGTCCTGAGTCCTGTGTCCAATGTCCTGCGTCCGGAGCCCAAACTTTGGAAATTCGGTAGGAATTTTCAATCGAAAACCATAACAATGATTTTGGCGGTAATTTACAATGTAAATTACCTTGCATTGAAAATCCCCTTCGGGCATTTTCAAAGCCGAGGTAATGAACGAAGTTCATGACCGTAGTCCCGAACAAGACCTCGGACGATATGGTAGTAAATAGCTAAAGACTCAGGACTAAATGGCATTATATGACCAAGGACTTTTTACGCAATAGTTATCGTCAAACTCACAACACACAATAATACGGACTCCCTAGACTCCACAGACTCCTAAGACTCTATAGACTAATATTCACAACCATACCTCAAACTTAATCATAGAAAGATCTAAAAAAACATTACTTGGCCTAGCCGGCTTGCTGCTGCTTTAATTGCTCTTGCGCTTCTTTCTCTTTCTCCTTAGCTTTACGTACCACCGGACAGGTATCCACGCACTGATAACAGCGTATACATTCGCCGGGCTTCACTCCATAAAGGCTTTTACGCTCGATCAATATCCTCTGAACTTCTTCTGGCAATTTCTCGAATTTGATCTGTTTGCTCAAAAGGTCGGGTTGACCTATGCTAACCAATACCTTTTTAACTTCAGGGTCATTGATCAATTTGTAACGGGTTTGGCTCAAGATCGGGATGGCCATAGGGCATATTTTTTCGCATTGCTTACATTCGATACAGGTATCTGCAGGTAGATGCACACGCATATAGCTCGCATGGTCGATCCCAGCAACCAATGCACCGAGCGGGCAGAAATATTTACACCATGCTCTGGTATCATATATGTACGACAATGCAATAATCCCCAGCATAATAATAACCGAAAATCCGAGCATCCATGGAAAATCAAAGGCATATGGTCCAACACATCTGTAGAACGCACCTGCAGGACATAGGTCGCAAAAGACATAACGTCCCAGGACCATCGCCATAATAATAAATCCGAACAATACCCCGAACTTGATATTTCTATCATCAATAACTTCCGGCATATGATGTTTCTCTTTGCCCATCAGGTCGCGTATCCATCCCACGAGTGTTAGTAACGCACCAAAAGGGCATATCCACGAGCAGAACACCCGCCCTAATATTATTGTCATCACAATTAAAGACCCGAGAGTAAGAATGATCAGCAGCGAATTTTCTAAAGTAAAATATCCCCACAAGGCCGGGTTAACTATATGAATGAAAAAACTTTGGAAAGTATAGAATGGGTCGTACCAGCAAATTGTACCGAGCATGAAGAAATATAAATAGGCCACTGGTATGCCAATTAACGCAATGAAGAAAATAGCCCACCAGACTATCTGTCTTGAGATCTGTCGTGTTGTCATCTTTGCTGCCATCAATACCACATTTTTTATAATAAATTTATTTTTATCGAATGTCAACTATCGAGAGTAGTAGATTAATCAATATCTAATGCGGTAATTTACATCGTAAATTACCTCTACTTTGAAAAACCCTTTCAGGCTTTTCCAAAGTATCGGGAATGCGGGAGCATCGGGAACAACGAAAACCGTTCGTACTCCCGTTACTCCCGGGCTCCCCTGCTCCCGAAAAATGGCATTAACCGAGTAAGTGCATAACCCCTCCCGAGAGTATTCCGCCAAGTATTGCGCCGGGTAATGTATCTAATGCCAAATTACCTGCAACTAACCCTAACGCGAGCCAAAGCATAATACCGCAAGCTATACCACCTAACACCATTGTGGCACCGACTTTTCGATTGTTCCATTCTTCGACTTCTGCCATCTATTCACCTTCTTAATTTATTAATTAATAATATTAAACTGAGAATCCGCCGCCAAGTACGTACATTGCCACACCCACGACCGCACCACCGGCAATTGAACCTGTATCAAATACTTTTTTACCCAGGGCAATATTGAACATAATGCCCATGATCATCCCGACGATGATCATCACGACGAGCAGGATAATGTTTTTTACTTCCATATTCACACCAAATTTTTCATCTTAATATTATGCATAAGGTAGCGGTTTTACTACTAATGCAATTACCAGTGCACATACACCGGTCGCGATCATAATTCCACATGCTTGGGATTTGCCGCTGGTACCTATGGGTACGCCCATGTTACCTTCGCCTATGCCACCGACACCGCCTAAGGGTGAAGGCCCGCAAGAGGCTGCGGCATTAACAATGAATGCCGAAAGAAATGTTGAAAGGATGACCAGATATTTTAATGGCTCAGCTTCGAAAGTAACGCCATACACGCCCGCAACCTCAATACCGTATAGATAAACACCCGGTATAACCGCAGCCGCGAGTATTCTTCCACAAGGCATCGGCATAATGGTTGGAATATTAACCAGGAACACGCCGACCCCGATATAACCTAACACCGTAAACCCAGCAAGTTCCCATTCCGCTAAGCCTCTGAGCAGTATCAATAAAACCTCGAAACCCCCTGCCAAACCCATTGCGCCTGCGATAAGGAAACCGGCGGTCATAGCCATTATTGGGTGTAGTATCAGCCCGGCGATCAGATCTTGGATCTTGGCCTGGCCGATGATCATGATAATGACCGCTAATGCGACCAGAATTATTTGGATCGTGATTCTGGGTTTTGTAATGATGGCGATCGAAAGTACAACCAGAAATATGATCAAGGAGATATAGCCTTTTTTCAATTCTTTATCCATACCTTTGATTCGCTGCCATAAGCTAGCCACGAGGCTCACCCCCTTCAGGTTTTTCCGGTAGGGTGCCGGGCGCTGGTTGCGGGGTTGGCTCTGCAACGGGTTTCGCGAGTACAGGCGCGGTCGGAGTTGTGCCAACCGCCTCGGCGGCTTGCTGGCGGCTCTCGTCCATTAGTTGTTGGCTCTCGGTTTGAGCCTTCTCGCGTACAAGATCTTCGTCACTTAAATCTGCTGGTTTTAACGGTGTAACGAAGCGCATGATCATTGCACAGACACCGGTCGCCATCATAATGCCCGTGGATTGTGCGGTCGTGAACGAGCCGATAGGTAATCCCGCCATGCCTTCACCGATCGTGCCAATACCGCCAAGAGGTGACGGTCCGCATGACGCAGCGGCATTGACAATAAACGGAAATACCACCACGCCGACCATTCTAACATCGCCCAACGATTTCGCGACCCTGTACCCGAAGAACAAGGCTGCAGGCATTAAGGCGGCTGCAAGAATTCTTCCGCATGGCATTGCGATTATGGTCGGGATATTTGTAAGAATAACCACAGTTCCCCCAATCCCGAATACCGTGAAGCCTTTGACCTTGAGTTTCTCTAATCTTCCAAGTGCATCGATCGCGGCGGTGAACGCGCCCGCGGCTTCCAGGGCTCCCGCGACCAAGAACCCCGCGGTAAGTGCGGTGATCGGGTGGATGATGATCATCCCTGCGAGATCTTGGGGGCCTATTAACGGTACACGCGGCGAGATTGCGTGGCCGATAAGTGCGATCACGGTTATAATGAACGCCATAACTAAAAGTGCCGGCTGGATCGGTAATCTATCCTGAGGTATCAGCCCGATCAGAGACGCAATAACTGTAACGAAAAATAATATTAATGCGAACAATCCGATGATGAACCACATCTGCGAAAGTACCGGCTCTTCGGAGGGGTCTGGTTCAGGAACTGCATTAATTTCAATTGATACATCTTGATTCAAAACATATAAGCCAGGTTCGGTTGAGGCTACGACCACTGCCCAAATTGTATATTTTTGGTCTGTTGTCAAATTTTCATCGATCTCGAAATCGATAGAAATTGAAGCTACACTCATGGGTTGGAGTGTGGCAATGGTTTGATTTTGTAGGGTAGTTACATCAATATTTTCAAAATAATAATTTATTGTTATATCTGCAGGGACAGATAGGTCGTTGTAGACACTCAAAGTTAAATTGATCAGATCACCGGGTTCTGCTTCAATATCTGGGGTTGTTAATGTAAGTGCCGGTTTTATTGTAAATTGCACAACACCTTCGTTATTACGCGGTTCCGGGTCGTAGGTGCTGATATTTTCGACTATAACTCTAAGTTCATAACTGCCGGACGGTGCATCAACTACCCAACCTACCGAGGTTTCAAGAGCACTGTTTGGGTTAATCAAACCCGCCTGGGTTGCAATTAGATCGGTATATGGCGCTTCAATGGTCTGTTGAAAAATGAAAACGTTTACAATTACATCTGCATTATAATCTCCGTTATTTATTATTGTAAAATTAATAATAAGGTTCTCACTCTCGAAGGGTGCAATATTAGATAATTCTATATCAGAGCTATTAATTAATAGATCGGTCTCGTTCTGGTTTGTACTCGGGCCCTGACCATAAGCCTTCTGAACGACCTCAAGATCCGATAATTGGGTTGAAAGTATTAATCCAAATAAGATCAAAATGAATGTGACGAATAATATGATGCCTCCTGATTGTTTCAATCTGTCTAAGATCCGTTTGCTGAAACTTACCTTTGTCATTCAACTTTCACATCCAATTAATTTTCTGGTATTGTTTGGCGAGCGGGCTTTTGGGCCTTGAGGTTCATACACGCCTGCGCGATCGTACGAGACCCGATCTTCGTCACACCCACCTGCGAGCCAAGCCGAAGTCTGTCCAAACAGAGCGTACAGGGACTGACCTCAGCCTCTACAAGCTCGCCGTCGTCGGTCTCGACCGTGACGGTGTAACTCATTCTGCCCTTATTGTGGCTCTTACAATCATTGCAACTGGTCTCACTGAGATCTTCAAACCCCACAATTCGCCCGCGTTTATCTGGGAATATCATTAATTTGAGTTGCATCGCCATTAAGATGCCGCCTACTGCCAATAAGAAAATGTACATCATTAATTCGATATCCAACCCTTCAAGTAGGTTCATAATTTACCCACCTCGGTAGTTACATCTTTGAATTGCATCATTATCAATGCTTGAGGTGTGATGCTTCGTGCCTTCGAAGTCTCGGATTCGCGGCACCCCTCATCAATTTGTAATTCGCAGAAAGGGCAAGCTGCAAGAACTATCTCCGCCCCTATGAGCGCGATATTTTCGAGTTTGCGTTGACGGATACTGAACGATAACGGTTTCTGGGACGCGCGCACACCACCGCCGGCCCCACAGCACGTATCTGCATCCGGCATTTCGATGTATTCCCAGTTGGGAAACTCGCGTATTATGGTTTCATGAAGGATATTGCACAGTATTTTCATACCGCGATGTAAATGACAGGGGAAATGGGCTGTGATTTTTAAGCTTTTTAGGGGATGCATTGCATTCTGTAGATAAAGTTCGTGGTGCTTGGCAAGATCGTAAAGGACTTCTGTAAAATGATAGACCTTGATACCTAAATGGTCTGCCTCTTTGGATTTCAGTTGCGACCCGCAGCCAGGACAAGCAGTGACCATCGTATTGCATCCCGCCTTCAAAACGAGGTCCAGATTATAATCGCGTAATGCATCGGCTTCATCAGCGCCGCCCGAACGCCTAACTGGCGATCCGCAGCATTTCTCTTTATCTAATAGTACATAATCAAACCCATATTTATCCAAAAGAAATTGCGTTGCAAAGCGGCTGCCTACCATCCTGCGGCTCATCGTACAGCCTTCATACAAAACAAACCTACCCCACTCTTCTGCAGTTCTTGAATTTATTACTGGTTGGGTGACTCTCGTTGTCAAAACCTAGTCCTCCTCGTTACGAACACATTTGTCTGCTTTGCCAAAATGTCCAAAGATCAGTACCCTGAGGTTCTCTAAGCCGCCGGGGGTTGTAAATCGTCCATTTTTGAAATTTTTGCGTAATTAGTTAAAAACTTCTGAATTTGCTCCTTCTGGGTGCTGACCTCGGGTTTCCATTTCGGTTTCTCGTCGTAAACATTTCCATATTTGGATGCCATATTGACTATGTGTTTGTGTGCATCCATTTGCCCCATATTATTTTTCGCCAACACCGCTCTCATTAGGTCCATATCGTGCTTGACATTCAACCCGCGCGGACATGCCACAACGCACGACATGCAGGAAGTGCACGAGAAGATCTTGCCTCTATCAGAACGCGAAATATTACCTGCTCTACAAAATGTTTCTATACCTTTTGGCCCTAGATATTCTTCTTTCAAAGCTGTGCGTGTAGGACAAACCGCAACACATTGCTGACAGTCCATACAAAGAACCGTGCCTTCAAAACCGCGTGAAACTGCATATAGTATAATAAAAAGCGGTACACACGCTACTATAAGACTTATCGCGGTATACATATTGCCTAGATCGAATATCGATAACATGTTGGTCACTTCTTTAAACTTTGAAATTCTCATGAACAAATGTTACTTTTGGGGGGGTAATTACTTCATATATATTATTTTTTACCATTGAACAACCTAAATATTTTTAAGAACCGACTCAGATTATTTTCTCATTTAGCAAAACAACGAAAAATTATCAGCTTAAAATAAAAAGTTATGGTACTTCTCCCGATTTTGGGAAAATCACACTACGAGTGGTAAGTGGTACTGTTCAGTT
>CBDVCJ010000049.1:0-18832 GCA_965372445.1 uncultured Thermoplasmata archaeon
CCGTTGCTCCCGACTCCCAGGCTCTCGGTTGTTGACAAAGAACTTTCGCCTATCGTCTATCGCCTATTGCCTTTTAAAAAAATTCTAATATGTTTTATTCAAAGATCGGCCCCAGAATAGTTATACCATTCTTACCGACTTCGACCAAATGCTTTTTGCGGCTGTGGCGCGTTGCGCGCATTTTGCGGACTTGCATGTAAAGCATAACATCCTGATGACTTTCAATCTCACCGGTCTTAATGATGCCATCAACTAAAAAGAATTCGCTGCCCAATTTCGTGGAGGCTTTGAATAGTTCCGGTAGTTCCATGATCAGGACTGAGGTCAAGCCTTTTTCTCTTAAACCTTTAAAGAAATGAAACATTTTTATTCTTAGATTCGTGGTATCAATTAATGCATATAGTGCATTTAATGAATCCAGCGCAAAAATTGTAAATTTTTTCCCTTTTTCGGTCTTGAAATATTCCATCATGCCTTCAAGCATTTGTATTAAATTCAATTGATGGGACTTATCCTCGAATCTCATCCTTATATCACTATAATCAGATAACAATAAATTCTTGGGCAATTTAATACCTAAGGATTCCATATTTCGTAAATGGCTCTCGGTACTTTCTTCGAGCGTTACGTAAATGCCAAATTCCTTTTTGTTCTTAAATAAATAATTTGAAAACATGCTATAACACAACCCAGATTTCAAACTTCCGGGACTACCAGCCAGTAGTATAATTGTATTATTTGGAATTTCCGTTTCAATTACATTGTCTAATCCTTCGATAACATCTTCAAACATATAAAAGACCCCTAAAGAGTTTGAAAACCTCTCTTCATTTTTTATCTTATTTGACTAATGTGAATATATTTATTATAATATAAATTTTGGCACTGTCCTAAAGTATGGCGCATAATTAATATATCAGGATATCTATATCCTATTCCATGGCTAGACCACGAAGTATAATCAAAATAACTTGTCAGAATCCTGATTGTAAATATTTCCTCAAAGAGAAGGGGAAAGATATTCTAAAACGCGGTAAGAATCGCGCTGGACATCAAAGGTATTATTGTAATCATTGTCATAAATGGTTTCTTGAAACCACAAATACACCGCTTTATCACAAACATCTTTCCAAATCAGAGATTATACAAATATGCAAACATTTGGTTGAAAAAAATGGAATACGGAGTATTGAACGTATCACGGGCCATCACCGGGACACTATATGTCGTTTACTTGAAGATTTGGCAGTTCATGCAGAGTTTGTTAATAATATTCTTCTTAATGAGGTTAAATTGGGTCAATTTGAAGTGGATGAAATGTGGACTACAATTAAAAAAAACAGAAGAAAGTTAAGCAAGAAGGCGCAGAAACAGATGAAGAAGGTGATGCGTGGATCTACAATTGCGTAAAAAGAGGCTCATATTTGTTCATCGCATATTCTGTTGGGAAATGGACACAGGAAACATGCAGAGAAATGATAGAGAAATTATATCGTAGAGTAGAATTCCCATTCCCAGATAACAAATTAGAGATATTTTCTGATGGAAACGATGATTATGAATATGTTCTACCAGAATATTATGCAGAGACTTGTATTAATTATGGTCAACTCATAAAAGTTAGAAAAGGCGGTAAAGTAATCGATAAAATAAAGAGAGTGGTCTTCGGGAATCCCTGCGTAGATGATATTGAAACCACAAACATTGAAAACTTAAACAGTATAATGAGGGAACGTCTTGGGCGATTAGTAAGAAAAACAAAATGTCATACAAAGAAGAAATTATTTCTTATACATGCTATTGAGCTTCTTCAATTCCACTGGAATACGATGAAACCGATTCATGGGAGGGCATCACCTGCCATGAAAGAATTATTGACAGATCACATTTGGAGTTAGGATGATTTTTTAATGTATCAATATGCGCTACAACTTAGGACAGTGCCTAAATTTTAACCTCATTTTGTCAAGATTGATCGAACAGGAACGGAAACTACTTAATAGTATCTTTTAATGCAATGAAGAGCGCCACTGTAACAAGGGCAATAGCGCCACCATAAACGAACGTAAAAGTTGGGTCGACTGCATGCCATAAAAAGCCGGCGATAAGGCTTGCAGGTAACGCCATTATTGATACTAATTCATTATAAATAACTATTTTTCATTATTTATTCATCCAAAAAATAGAAAAATCTCTAATAATTCGGATTGGAATTTAATTGAATATATTCTGCGAACTCATTTGTTTTTAATAATGAACTGCTGAACTGCTTCAAGTATATTTTGTTCCTGCATAAAATGGGTGGTATACTCACCAGCCAGAAACGAAGCATTTCTTAATATTGTTTGATGCATGGGGATATTGGTACTAATGCCACCGATGTGGTAATCCCGCAGCGCGTTCTCCATACGGTACAAGGCCTGCTCACGATTCCGGCCCCAGGTAATTAGTTTCGATAATAACGAATCGTAATAGGGTGTGACCTCGAAACCATTATAGACACCACTATCAACTCTTATACCTAACCCCACAGGCTCCTGATATTCTGTGATCAAACCCGGGGACGGGAAAAATTGGTTCATTGGGTCTTCGGCGTTTATTCGGCACTCTATTGCACAACCTTTACCCTTAATGTCCTCTTGAGCATAAGCCAGCTCTTTACCAGCTGCAATCTTCAATTGCTCGATCACTAGATCCACTCCCGTAACTCCTTCAGTTATAGGGTGTTCCACCTGTAATCGAGTGTTCATTTCTAGGAAATAAAAATCGCCGTTGGAATATACAAACTCAACAGTACCCGCATTTCGATATCCAATCGCTTTGGCTGCGCGCACGGCAGCATCACCCATGCGTTCACGCAGCTCATCGGTCATTATACATGACGGCGATTCTTCGATCAATTTCTGGAACCTGCGTTGTATCGAACATTCACGTTCGCGGAGATGGATAACATTACCATGGTTATCTGCAAGTATCTGGAATTCGATGTGTTTAGGGTCATCCAAATATTTTTCAATGAATACGGTGCCATTTCCAAAAGTGGCTTCAGCAACTCTTTTAGAGGTTTCGAGCGCCTTTTCAAGGTTTGACTCACCGTCAACAATGGCCATCCCGATCCCACCGCCACCTGCAGACGCTTTGACTATCACGGGGTAGCCTAACTTATCGCCCAAGTCCTTACCTTTCTCTAAATCTGTTACCGAGGTCTCACCACCAGGTATTACAGGTATATCTGCTGCTCTCATGGTGTTCTTGGAGGCGATCTTATCGCCCATAGCTTCGATCACAGCCCCTGAAGGACCAATGAAAATAATTCCATGCTCCTCGCATTTATTGGCAAAATTATTATTCTCAGCCAGAAATCCATATCCGGGATGGATGGCCTCCGCACCGGATTGTTCCGCGACCTCAATGATTTTATCGATATTTAAATAACTTTCAAGCGCAGAGGGTGGCCCTAATAAATATGATTCTGTAGCAAGTTTGGTAAATAACGCGCCTTTGTCGGCCTCTGAATATACTGCGACTGTTGGAATATCGGATTCTTTGCAGGCTCGTATGACCCTAACTGCAATTTCGCCTCGGTTGGCTACCAATACTTTTGTCAACATTTTTACTCACCCCGATGGATTTTTTTGGGTTTGATTGGTTTAAAATTAAGAGCATTCACAATTTTTGGTGGGTAACCTTTATAGCTAAAAATAATTTTCTATCTTTTTACAAGTGGGACATGTTTGTCTATATTTTGGTTTGTAGGACCTGTTTGTATATGGAATGGTTCGTGGGATTTGTTTGCCTAATCATTAGTGTGTGGGATAATATTGTCTTATTATTGGTTTGTGGGATATGTTTGTCTATATTTTGGTTCGTAGGACATGATTGTCAATTGATTGGTTCGTGGGATTACCTTGGTTAATAATTAGTATGTGGGATAATATTGTATAAATGTTGGTTTGTGGGATATGCATACCTACACATTAGTTCGTTTTTACTGTCAATAAAAAATTTTATGTCAAACGAACAAAACCGATAGCACCTTATCCCACACACCAAACATAAAGCGTGAATATCCAACAAACCAATCCATAGGCATTAATATCCCACGCACTTAACTTTAGGCGCTATTATCCCACAAACTATACCATAGGTGTTAATATCCCACGAACAATACCATAGGCGTTAATATCCCACGCACCAAACAATTGGCGTTATTATCCCACAACTAAACTATTTTATTTATTGTCAGACCGTTTTATTCTATTACTTGCCCTGCTAAATACCCCCATCAAGGTATGGAACTCCCATTTAGAAGGTAATGAACGCCCGATCATTCTTCGAAACAGAACTTCTGTGCTTGAACGCTTATGTTCGGGATAATCTATACTATCAAGTAATATTGCAAATTGTTCATAGAGCTTTTCTTTCTCTAATTTTGTGGTTTCCCGCGGTTGCTTCAAGGTGTTTTTATAAGTATATAATTCATACAAAACAATCGTACAAGCATGCGAGATGTTCATTATCGGATATTCATCCGTTGCCGGGATCGTGACCAACATATCGCATTTTGATAACTCGTCCCTGTGCAGCCCGTCATCTTCTCTGCCAAACAACAAACCAACATTACCATCAATTTCATAGATCCGTTTGGCAAATTGCTCGGATGATAACGGGTTACGAAGATGACGTTTATCATTTACATTAACCACGCCAGAGGTCCCAACAATAAAGTCTATATTTTTTAGAGCTTGGTCAATGGTTTTCACGGTCTTGGACCTTTCAAGGATATCTTTGGCATGCATTGCACGTGCATAAGCCCCATTTCCTAATTCACAGGGGTTGACCAAAATTAAATTCTTGAACCCGAAATTTTTCATTGCCCGAGCTATAGCACCGATATTACCTTCATGACGCGGCTCTAGCATTATGATCTTGAACTTTGGAATTTCCAGGCCTCCAACGAGCTTAACAATTTACTAGCATTTATTGTTATCGCATTTGTTTCAACTGTAAAATTTAACCCTGACACAATCTTCCTAAAGTTTTATATATCGATGCAATATAATACAAATGCGTAGTATCATAAATAAAAATATATGCTAAAAAAAGTATTTCCCGGACTGTAAGGAGATGTTTTCATGGTGAAAAGCTCACATTTGAAAATTATTAGTTCATACCTGATATTGATCATGGCATTAGCAATGGTAAGTCCACTAGTCACCTCAGAACAAGATCCGAATGACAATAGTGATATATTACTCCAGCCCGCGGGCACCCGCCAGAGCTTTACCCATTCAGTTTTAGCAGAAGATCTTACTGCGACTTGGTGTGTTTATTGCCCTACCGCCTCCGAGAATTTGAAAAGCATCTATGAATCGGGAGATTACCCGTTTTATTTCGTTTGCTTTATTGAAGATGTAAATGACGACGCCAATTCGCGCTGTACTGACGATTATAACCTTCCAGGCTACCCGACAGTGGTCTTTGACGGCGGTTATGAAGAAGAGGTGGGCGGCCAAAGCGACGACGCTAATTATCGCGCTGCGATCGAAGCGTGCGGCGCTCGTGAAGCGGCGGATATCGAGCTGGTGATAACAGCCGAAACCAATGGCGATGCCAACTTGAATATCGGCGTGCAAATTGTTAATAATGAAGGCTCGGAATATTCAGGACATTTACGGGTCTATATTACGGAAATAGATTCGCGTTATTACGATTATGATGGCAATCGCTATCCATTTGCGTTTTTAGATTATGCATTTGATGAGGATGTCTCGATCGCTGGCGGTGATTATTATGAATCTTCTATGAGTTGGAACGGTGCCGACAACCAGGATGGTCTTGGCAATGATTTCGGAGATATCGAACCATCCAATATTATGGTAATTGGAAGTGTATTCAATAGTGAACAAAATGCCAACTATTACTCTGGTTCAACTAAGTTTTATTGGGCCTATTATGTTGATGAAACTGACGGTGTTATACCTGGTGCTAGCAGCAATGGTGAGGATACTACCCCGCCAACAGTTACGATCACCAGCCCAGATAATAACGATGATGTGACTAGCACGGTCAAGATCGAAGTGGACGCATCAGATAATGTCGGGGTCAGCAATGTCAAGTACAGGATCGATAATGGTATGTGGGAGATCATGTTTCATGAGATGACAGACCCCGGCAGCACCCCCACCTACTTTTTCACAGATCTGGATACAATGACCTTAGCAAATGATGTATATACCCTTACAGTTAAAGCGACGGATACATCCTATAATTCAAATGAGGATAGTATCACAATTAACGTAAACAACCCAACCGGTGACGATACAGACCCGACGATCAAATTCTTATCACCTTCAGATGGCGATATTGTAAACGGTCAGGTAACGATCTCCGTTAGAGTTACTGACGACTATGGAGTTAACCACGTTGAATACAGTATTGATTATAGCGATTGGCATGTTATGACCCGCAAAAGTGGAAACGAATATGAAGCACAATGGGACACGTCAGGTGAATCGGAAGGCACCCATACGATCTCGATCAAAGCTGTAGATTCATCAAAAAATGAAAACCGAGACGATATTTCTGTGACCTTGGGAAGTAGCAGTGACATTGAGGAAACCACGCCCGGTTTTGAAGTTAGTGTTGCGATCATTGCCGTATTATTGATCTTGATCATAGTAACGAAAAAACGGGTTTCGAAATAATTTAATTAATTTTTTTTATAATATTTATCAACAGTGGCAAATTTTCGGAGGTGGTTTGTGGTATTAGGTATGTGGGCAATGCAAACCTCCAAGTACCAAACCTCCAAGAACCAAACAAGTTCCAAACACCAATTCCAAAATTCCAAACCGGGATTGGATTTTGGGTTTTAGTATTTCCTTGGAACTGCGGTCATGAACTTCGTTCATTACCTCGGGCTAAAAATTCCTAGAGGAATTTTTACCCCTGCGGTAATTTGCTTCGTAAATTACCTCGCCCTAAAAAACCCTTCGGCTTTTTTACGGCTGCGGCAACTTACTTCGTCAAGTTGCCTCGCATTACGGATTCCTTCGGAATTAGTAAAGTTTGTCTCTTGGTTCTTGGAATTTAAATACCTACATTCCACAAGCCCAGCCCTCTTAGCTTAATATTGCATTTCTAACCAACACATTATCAAAAAGCATAGAGGGCTGGGCGTCCACACACCACTGCTAAATCATACCACATTAA
The DNA here is from genome assembly GCA_965372445.1 of uncultured Thermoplasmata archaeon. Taxonomy (GTDB): domain Archaea; phylum Thermoplasmatota; class Penumbrarchaeia; order JAEHCK01; family CBDVCJ01; genus CBDVCJ01. Next base: position 7,216 of record CBDVCJ010000049.1, read on the forward strand.
GATCGCTTACACTCAACCATAGAAAAAATTGTTAAAATAATTCTCTACTCAAGTTCTGTTTTTTTCTCGTCGTATTCGTTCTCGGTAATTTCACCTTTTACAAGTTTATCTTCTAACAATTTTAAGATCTTGATGGTAAATTTTGAACGGAGTTTTTTATAGGTCGCTTCTGAGATCTGGCCGTTGAGAAATCGGTCTTCCAACATCCGTAACCGTTGTTCATCAGTAAGGTCTCCATCGGCTGGGGTTTCCTCTTTGGTCTCTTTTGTTTTAGTACCAGCTTTTATCTTGGAACTCATCGGGTCATGAAATATCTCTTCCGGCTCTACCTCGGCTTTCCTTTCAGAGACCGATAGTTTTTCTTCTTCGGTAGCAATAAATGGATTTTCTTCGGGAGGTATTGAATTATCCTCGTACGGATATTGGTCTATAATACCCTGGGGGGGTTGGTCCTGAGGTTTTAACCACTCAAAGGTCCTCCCACAATTATTACATTTTCCGAGACCATTATCAAAGAATTGTAATGTGTTACTATTACACTGTGAGCAGATCCCACCGGTCGGTTTTACGATATTTTGCGGCGGCCCAGGTGGTGGCCGCGGCTGCACACCTGACGGTGGCGGTACCGTGCCTGGCATTGGTGGCGGTAAAGTGCGCACCTGCGGTTGCTGTGGCTGCTGGCGCGGTGGCGGGATCGGCAGTGGTGGTAACGGCGGCTGCTGCTGGGGCGGCGGTGGCTGCCCCGGCGGATATGGATTAGTTGACGGTGGTATTGTTACAGGATAGGTCGGTTGTTGATATTGACCTTGGGGTGGCTTTAAAAAAGTGCCACAGTTAAAACATCGCTCTACATTACCATAATTTTTTTTACCACAATTCGGGCATTTCATACTCTTCTCCCCCCTTTTATGCAATGTTGAATATATTTTATGGTTTAAAAACTTTTACTTATGCTTATATACCTCTCGCGTCACCCCATATAAGTTTGTGGAGCTGGGGCAAAACTCTGATCTTTATGCCTAATTCTTCAAATAAACTTTGATCTTCCAAGACCTTCTCGGCAAGCCATTTCAATTCAATACCCTCTAAAGGTGTAAATATTATATGGCAGTCCGGGTGATGCTCACGAAGTATTTTGAGTGCATGGTCATAATCATTTAAATCCTGGATCACAAATTTTAACTGATCTGTTGCTTTTAAGAGTTCAATATTTGTCAGATCCATTTGGTTTTCCATTTCTGAGGATGGGCATTTTATATCCAGTGAGATCAAGATCTCATTATATTTAGTTAATAGATTTTGAATATTTATCGAGCCATTGGTTTCAATATTGATATAATACCCTAACTCTAATAATTCACCGATCAATTCGTTGGGCCCGGTTTGGGCTAACGGCTCACCGCCCGTAATGCAGATCAATTTACTTGGATAGGTAGTGAGTTTAGCGATAATTTCTGTGATCGTCATCTCGTCGCCCTCGTCGTACGCGTATTGGGTATCACACCATTTGCACCTAAGATTACACCCTGTCAATCGTATGAATATTGTTGGGAGCCCAGAATGAATCCCTTCGCCTTGAATTGAATAAAATATTTCATTTACCTTCATTTGAATTACCTTTGAAAATATTAATTACCCCCGGGATCGACGAACCCGGCATCACGAAAACCGTTCGCTCGTAATATGCAGCTATCACATTTACCGCAGGGTTTTTCACCACCTTTATAACAGCTCCAGGTTAATTCATAAGGTACATTCAAGTGATTGCCCTTTTTTATTATTTCGGACTTCGTCATGAATATTAATGGATATTTTATTTCGATCGGCTTGCCTTCGACACCACGTTTATTGCATAATTTCGCTAATTGTTGAAATGCGATATAATACTCGGGTCGGCAGTCCGGATAGCCGCTATAATCGCGTGCATTTGCACCAATGAAGATCGTATCGGCGTCGAGTACCTCACCAAACGCAAGCGCAAAACTTAGGAAAATGGTGTTGCGGGCTGGTACATAAGTTGAGGGAATATTTTGACTCATATTTGCAAGTTCGCGGTGTTCGGGTATGGGTATATTATCATCGGTCAGTGCCGAGCCTCCAATTTGCTTTAGATCGATGGTAATTATTTTATGATCTTTTACCTTATAAAATTCAGCAATTTGTTTGGCACAATCTATTTCACGGGAATGGCGCTGCCCGTAACTGAACGAAAGTGCATAAAGTTCATAGTGCTGCTCTTGCGCGATCGCTAAGGTGGTAGTCGAATCTAGCCCCCCGCTAAGAAGTATAACAGCTTTTGACATTGATATCGTAAAACGATAATGTATTTTGGTGATTTAAGGATTGCTTAGGTTGGATTAAAATTTCAGGATTATATTGGAACTTATCTTTTATACATCGAAGTTGGATGAATTATGGCACACCGTTCCGCAGAGAGATTTATAACCCATTGGTTATAAAAATGGCCGTAATTGTATGCTTTTGCGTTAATATTAATTATTAGAACCGTGAATATATTAAAGTATATTAGGTAAATAATTATCCTTGGGGGTATTATCGAAGCGTCAAGGTGGGACGCAAGGAAATAAGTTCGAAATTCAATGGGAGGTGTCTAACATGAATAATAAATTAAACAGGTTACTAATTAGTATCTCAATAGTGATATTATTAATTGCAATTGGTGCAAGTGAAGCCGCTGCGAGCAAAGTGACAAATGAAGAAGAACCCTATACATATTATTGGATCTTTAGCCAGAATCCGAGTAATACAACCGTATATATTTATGCAAAATATGGCGCTGATGTAACTGTAAGCGGTACGAATTCTGCACCTGTGACCGTATATGCAAAACCAGGAATCATCAATACATACAATGTCGCAGATCTGGGCTTTAATCAAACCGCAAAAGAATGGTTTTTTCTTGAATTATACTCCAGTGATCCAATATTGGTAAATTTTGATCGAGTTACAATTATTCGGCCTGGTGAAGATGACTATAGGGAAAGGCACGGTGATGCGATCTGTAAAAAGCCGCCAACGGAACTTAGCACCGAATATTATTATGCGTTTGGGTTATCGGGTGCGGGTGATGATATATTGGCATTATATGCCCCGGAGCCCACGACAGTTACATTAAGAAGGTTTACCAATCTTGGCGAAATATATACCAAAACAATTGAGATTGATGGATTGTTCATATCCCCAAAAATGCAATTATTCCTGGGACGCTCAAATAAAGGATATGGGTTGACCGTGACCGCAGATAAACCGATCGCATCCGGATTATATGACGAGAATATGTGGTGGCCCACACCTGGTTGGGGCTCAGGTTATTTTGGTGGAAATGCAGGTCTGGCTGAATTGTATGATGAATATATGCATATACACCACACTCCGAATGAATATATGACCCTTTATACGCCCACTGCAAATGATATTTTATTTTATGACGAATATAACGACCTTGTTGGCACGCGCAATTTCGAAAGCGAGACAAGTACATTCCCAAGACCCCCACCGGTTGATATGTATTACAAAAATATCGGCTATAATGTAACTTCACCGCCATATTTTGTACATGCTGGGGGTTCTGCAGACTTCGTTGAAACACAATATTCGCCGGTGGCAACTGACGTTACGGATGGTGCTGTGTATATTGGCCATAATGCATCATGGGCGAGCCTTGAAATTTATACCGATACTGCGGCCGAAATTAAAATTATTAACGGTATCGATAATTCAATGACAAATTTCACAATGGAGGCAAACACAATAATCGTCAAAAGCATTGATGTTGATCTGGGGTTTGCACCCAATCAACCATTCTTGATGAATGTAATTTCTGATGTACCAGTCTATCAACAGGTCCGCAATCCATTTTATCTGCGTAAATACCCGTTAACAATTGGACCGGGGATCGAACCCACAATTCGCATCGAACCCGAGACCTTAAATCTGAACAGCAAAGGCCAATTCACTGCCTTTATCAAGTTACCAGATGGCTTTGAGCTCGATAATATCGATATCAGCACACTGGTCTGTGAAGGTGCGCCCGCAATAGACGGTAACGTCGCGGATAATAATCATTTACTGGTGAAATTCGACCGCGTGGATCTGGTTGGGGTAGAACCGGGCGATGAAGTTACGTTTACGGTCGAAGGTTACTTCTATGACGGCACGCCATTTGTCGGATGGGATACGATCAGAGTAATTGACAATGGGAAATGATCAAAGGATCAAAACAAGTCTAATATCTCTTCAAGATCTGATATTTGGTAATCTGCTTGTGGTTTATCTGCTAAAAGCTGTTCTTTAGTCCGATTTAGCCACACTACCTTAAGCCCCGCGTGTTTTGCACCAATTATATCGCGTAGTTGTGAATCGCCGATGTGAATGACCCTTTCGGGTGCACACTTAATATTTTTCAATGCATATTCAAATAAACTGCCATCTATTTTTACACAACCGGTACAACTTGAGAAAAAGGTATATGTGAAATATTTTTCCAGATCCAAGATCTCCAAAGTGTTTCGCTGCATATCTTCGGGACCTTCCGAGATCAAACATAATCTATATTTTTCAGATATTTGGGTTAGAACTGTTTTTACCTCTGGATATAATTTTAAATTTCGCTCGAAAGCGTTGGAATATATTTCTACTAGAGTACCCAATAATTCTTGATCATCAACATTAAAATTCTCCAATAATAATTTAAACCTTTCTTTACGATATTCATTTGCAGTTTTTTTTGCGCGGAACCCGAATTCGATCGCCTGCGCCTTTAATTCATTATAATTCGATTCTAGCTCGGGTTTTGTTAATTGCGGATATTTTTCAATAATAAGATCGAATACATCATTTATTGCAATATTGAAACTGTATTCATAATCATAAAGTGTATTGTCAAGATCAAATGAAATAACTTCGGCATTAAAAGTCATTTTTATTTCCTCGGTTCAAATGGTCGGTCATGGCCTGGTATAACAACATCTGCAATTTCAACTATTTTGCGCATACTATCAATAGCAATTTGGGGGTTGAAATTTATACCCGGTGGTACCCACTTCAAATAGTTATCTTGGATCGGTAAAGCATCTCCGGCGAGTACATAGGTCAAATTTTCGGCGGTATTAACAACGACCGAAATGCTTCCTAGGGTATGGCCGGGGGTTTCAATTATACTCACACCTTCATCCACGATATAGCCCTCATTAACTGCGGTGCTTGTATTTTCATCAAAACCAGCCTCGCGAGCGTTAGCTAAAAATTTTGCAGCTTTGAATAATGAATTGTTGCCGCAATGGTCGCTGTGCAAGTGGGTGTTGATAAGAATAGCGATGGCGGTGGGCTTTAGACCATAACGGCTCAGATTGGCCAGGATCATCTCCCGATCCTCAGGGACGCCAGTATCAATTATTATATTATATTTGGAAGTTTGAATTAAGGTAACTGTCGATCTTGCATCAAGAATATATCCGAGCTCATCGCGGACCAATAGACCGGGTTTAAGAATTTGGATCTTCATAATTTTCATTAAGGGCTATTAATATAAAAATATAAAACTTTGACCGTTATGATCTACTATTGCACAATAAATAAATTTGCTTCGCAAAAAGTCTGAATTTAAGCGCAATTTTTAAAGGATGAAGGTTGGAAGATTAAGGACACGGGTCATTTTCTTCGAAAATAACCCTTAGTGTGTGCCCGAACTTCGTTCGTTCCCACACTTGGGGGTTGTCATAGTGGATTAGAGATTGGAGATTCGAGATTTTAGGTCCCCCCTCCCCCTATCGCCTATCCAAAGGTATACTGGAATCTTGAATCACGAAACTCGAATCCATATGTTAACATATATCCTCCACATCACAAATACCGAAGGGATTTGGGATGTTCATGCGGAGAACGAAGTTCGACGCATGCATCCTTAGAAAATTCATTGAAATTCCTATAAGGAAACAAATAAATTAATGGGGCATTAAACCATTTATGGTGCTCATGCATATCAGCACTGACATTGGCGGTACATTTACGGATTTCGTGGTTTTTGATAATGGTAAAATATTGACTTTCAAGCTCCCCTCGACACCAGCCAACCCCGAGCTTGCAGTTGAGCAAGGTCTAAAATATCTATTCACCCAAACCCAAAATAGTGGTACCCGAGAGCGCCCGCGTTTCTCGCATGGCACCACGGTCGCGACCAACACGGTAATTGAACGTAAAGGTGCGAGAACCGCGATGATAACTACGAAAGGCTTCACCGATATTTTAGAGATCGGGCGCCAAAGCCGCCCCAGTTTATATGATTTTAAAATAACACGCACAAAACCGTTGGTGCCAAGAGAGCTGAGTTTTGAGATCTCGGAAAGAGTGGATGCCTCCGGAAAGATCGAGCGCCAGCTCAATAAAAAGGAACTTAAAAAATTGATCGGCAAGCTGAATAAATTGAATAACACAATATACAAAAAAAATAAAATTGAGACTATTGCCATTTGTTTGCTTTTCTCATTTTTGAATTCGAAACATGAAAAATTTATTGCTTCAGAGCTGCGCAAAAGTTCAACGTTGCTGCCGGTTCTTTCTTCGGAGGTATTGCCGGAGTTTCGAGAATATGAACGATTCTCTACAACCGTGCAAGAAGCATATTTAAAAACTTCAATAGACAAATATCTCGAAAACCTAACCACTATCCTAAAAGGTTATACAATTCGTGAGTTCTATATTATGCAATCTAATGGCGGTGTCGCAACCGCGCGAGCAGTCCGTAAACGTGCGGTGAATACACTACTTTCGGGGCCGGCGGCGGGTGTGGCTGCGGCAAAACATCTGGGTGAGAATTTGGGATTAAAGAACATTTTGACTTTTGACATGGGTGGTACAAGTACCGATGTGTCCTCGATCATCAATGGCAAAATGCAATGGACGTCAGAAGGCGAAATTGATAAATTACCGTTGAGTATCCCTATTATTGATATAGTTACGATCGGGGCGGGTGGTGGCAGCATAGCCTGGCGGGATGAAGGCGGCGCGTTACGGGTGGGTCCCCAAAGTGCCGGTGCAAGCCCAGGGCCGATATGTTATGACCGTGGCGGTAAAATGGTGACTGTAACAGATTGCGACCTTCTTGCCGGATATTTAAATCCAAATTATTTTTTAGATGGGAAAATGGCGTTAAATTTTGAATTGGCCAATAATTTAGCAAATGGTTTTGCTAAAAAAACCAGCTTAAATTATAACTCTACTATTGGTGGGGTCATCAAAGTCGTAAATTCGAACATGAACCGAGCGCTTCGAAAGGTTTCGATCGAACGCGGGTACGACCCCCGCGATTTCACGATGATCGCGTTTGGGGGGGCGGGACCGGTGCACGCCGCAATATTAGCTAAGGAGCTGAATATTCCCGAAGTTATTGTGCCCCAAGCCCCGGGTGTATTTTCGGCATTTGGGATGCTAGTCTCGGATGTAAGGTCAAATTACAGTAAAACCAAAATAATGTCTGTTAATGACCGAAATATCAGCACCAAAATTAAAACGATATTGGCACAACATTTAAGAAAAGCCACTCAAGATCTGAAAACCCAGAAATTAGCTGCACAGAATTCGACATTTATACGATCTGTTGATATGCGCTATAAAGGTCAAAGCTATGAAATTAATGTTGAGCATGAAGATAATATTCTAAAATTAATAAACAAGTTTCATAAATTACACGAACAGCGCTATGGTTATTATGTTCCAGCTCGAGAGATCGAGATTGTGAATATTAGATTATCCGTTATTACTGACCGTAATAAACCGGATATTTCCAAGAGCCGCATGTTTTCACCAAACCCACTAACAAATACAAAACCAAAGCCAATTGAATATCGAAACATTTTAGTTGAGGATGCTGACGAGCGCGTTGAAACTCCAATATTTCGCAGGAGTGATCTGCCTAATGGATATAGAGGTAAAGGTCCCACAATAATTGAAGAGCCAAGTTCAACTATTGTAGTATATCCTGGCATGAAATTTCAATTGGACAACTATCGTAATATTCATATTATTTGTAAATAATAAATAGAGATAGGATCAAAATGGATGCCGTAACATTAGAAATATTAAAAAACGCATATCTTGCCATCCCGGAAGAAATGGGTGTGGTATTGAAACGCGCTGCATATTCACCCAATATTAAGGAACGCATGGACGCTTCCTGTGCGGTTTTTGATGCAAGGGGCAGAATGGTGGCACAGGCCGAGCATATACCGGTACATTTAGGGTCAATGCCGATGGCAGTTGAATTTTGCCATGATCATTTTTCAAAGCGCGCGCAAGAACAACTTTATGATGGAGATCAGATAATTATTAACGACCCGTATAAAGGCGGCTCGCATCTGCCGGACATTACAATGATCAAGCCGATCTTCTTTAGAAATAAAAGGGCCGGCTATGTGGTTAATAAAGCCCATCATTCGGATGTGGGCGGCAAAACACCAGGCTCGATGCCGGGGGATAGTACCGAGATATTTCAAGAGGGCTTGAGGGTTCCACCATGTAAATTATTGAGCAAAGGTAAAGAATCCCGAGAGATATTTGATATAATAATATCAAACACCCGCACGCCAGAAGAGAGGTTGGGCGATCTGCGTGCACAGCTGGCTGCAAATAATGTCGGTGCCGAGCGAGTCATTCAATTAATAAGAAAATACAGTTTAAACACCCATAATTCTTTTATTAATAGCATTCTCAAGTATAGTGAAAAAATGGCGCGCACAGCAATTTCCAGGATCCCAAATGGGACTTACTCAGCAATAGATTATATGGATGACGATGGAATCGGACCGTCAAAAATTCAACTTGCGGTAAAAGTAATTGTTTTTGATGATAATCTGAGCATCGATTTTAACGGTACCGCCAAACAGAGCAAAGGCAACATAAATTGTCCCTATTCCGTTTCGTTATCTTCGGTTTATTATGTGGTCAGGTGTATCACAGACCCGTCGATACCGCCAAATTTTGGTTGTTATCAACCAATAGCGGTCCACATCCCTGAGGGCACGATCTTAAATCCGTTTGAGGGCGCGGCAGTATCTGCAGGTAATGTGGAAACCACCCAACGGATCGTTGATCTGCTGTTTTTAGCGTTTTCAAAAGCGTTGCCTGATAAAGTTCCTGCTCAATCCCAGGGTACAATGAACAATATTTTGATCGGTGGCCAGATCGAGGGTGATAAATTTTTTTCATATTATGAAACCGTTGGGGGTGGTGAAGGTGCACTACCATTCCGTAACGGCCAGAATGGCATACAAGTGCACATGACCAATACCGCAAATACGCCAATAGAAGCCCTGGAACTCAGTTATCCTTTAAGGGTCGAAAGTTATAAATTGATCACGAATTCCGGTGGTAATGGATTATTTGAGGGTGGGATGGGTATCAACCGAAGCCTTCGAATTTTATCGGAAGGCGCGACCTTATCGATCCAATCAGAGCGTAGAAAAATATCGCCTAAAGGCTTAAAAGGAGGCACTAACGGGCATAGTGGTAGGAATTATCTAGTGCGAGCTCGCGAGCAAATTCAATTGCCATCCAAGGTAACAATCCAGCTTAAGAAAAATGATCTGGTGGTCGTAGAAACGCCTGGAGGGGGCGGCTGGGGACGTAAGGCAAAGAGTGGAAGACGGAAGAAGTTGTGAGTTTGTGGCAACATTGTCATTGTGTGGGATAGTTAAAATTTCGCCTGTAGGTGTGGGATGGCTAACTGTTTGCTAAATTGTGTGGGACTGCAAAGTTATTACCATTAGGTGTAGGATTGCTGGCGGTTTGCCAAATGATGTGGGATTGTTTAATTTAAGCCATTAGGCGTGGTATAGGGCATCATTGCGTTAGGTTGTAGGATATTAACACCAATAGTTTGGTTCGTTGGATAATAACGTCATAAGTCTGGTGTGTGGGACACGGCGCCATTATGTTTGTATGTTCTAATTGTTTATTGACGAATAAAACATAGTATCTAGTTATCAATAAATTACTACAAACTAACGGGTTGACAAACATATCCAACAAACCAACACTTAGACAATATAATACCACATACTAATTATTAACCAAGGTAATCCCACATCTAATGGCAACCCTATAACAATCCCACAAATCACTCATTTGACGTTGAATCCCACACCTAGGGGCAAACTTAAGGCAATCCCACATTATCAAGCAATAAAATAATAGTCCCACGAGCTCACAAGTCAAAACTTTAAATATAGATCTCAAAAACGTTTAATTAGAATAGGTCTATGTAGAACGAAATAGCGGGAAAATAGGGTTATAATAAAATCGAGTGACATATTATGAACAATAAAAATATAAAAAATATAGAACCGAAAACGCGTCCAAAACCGAAACGTCGTAGAGGTAGAAAAGGACGAAGAACCAAAGAAATGATAGAGCTAGCAAAGGAACGAATTAAGAAATTATTCGAATTAGCGGAATTGGAGGCATTGGACGATAATTTTGAGCGTGCTGACCGTTATGTGAAATTAGCACGTAAAATTGGTATGCGCTACAATGTACGCTTCCCGCAACAATATAAACGGCGCTTCTGTAAGCATTGCCTTTCATATCTTCGACCGGGTATAAATTCAAGAGTCAGGTTGCGCAGTAGTAAGATCGTGATCTTTTGTGAGGTTTGTAATAAATATACGCGAATACCGTATAATAACAAAATTCGTGCCCGACGTACATTAGAATAAGAGTCTGCCAAGCTGTTAATTCTTGGAGGCAAAACATTATGTGGCCGATTTATTGTATTTGGTGTGGAAAACAGATACTCCGAAAATATCTAAAAAAATGTAAAAGAATGCGCACTGAATTTATTCGTTGCAATGCCGGTCCATTTTGTTCGTTAAAATGTTTTAATGACCATTATGAAAAAGCACCTCATTATCATGAGGTTTAAGTTGCCAATTCATTTAGAAATCGTTTATCATCTTTTGTCATGTGTTCCTCTAGAAAGATCTTGGGGTTAGCACCATTTTGGGGGGTTGGTATTTCAAAGATCGAATTGTCAGGTAATTGGTATGTTTTTACATTTTTGGGCAGTATAAATTCATTGGAAGGAGGTCGAGCCGATAATTTTCGGGCATTATTGTTAGATGGATGGTCATAATTAGCATAAATATAATAATTAATTCCCATCGAATTCGAGAGCGGTGAATAATTATTTTTTGGTGGGGAACAATTGAATTGGGTGGGGTTGTTCGAGAATGAATAATAAATGCTCTGGTCTTCAAGAACTTCATCTTGTGTTGGAGTTTGGTCGCGCTTTTTTATTGTCATTATAAATATTAACACGATTATCAATATAATTAAGGTAATACTTGCAACTCCAACCATTAAGATATGATTGATCTCTCCGATCGGAATAATAAATATATTGCCAATGGCAAGTGAAATAATTATTCCTGCCCAGAGCCCTTTAAATAGAACATTATTTTCCATTAATTGAATCTATAAAAATATGTATATAAATAGTTTCTAGTACAAAAATCGAAATAAAGATCGAATGGTTTAAAATATGGTTCATCTCCCAATTTAGGGAAAGATAGTTATTATAGTGGCAAGATGGGGCTGTGGTCTG
>CBDVCJ010000050.1:0-18516 GCA_965372445.1 uncultured Thermoplasmata archaeon
GCAATCACTGGGAATACTTTTATAAATATTACCTGGAACATTCCTGTTTCAGATGGTGGTTCTCAGATAACAAATTATAAAATCTACAGAAGCATCACACTAAACGATGAAGAGTTCCATAAGCAGATTGAAAATCTATTATACTACAATGATACAAGTGTAACCAATGGCATTACATATTACTATAAAGTCAGTGCTAAGAACGCAATTGGGGACGGTCAATTATCTGAGGTGGTGAGTGCAACTCCTGCTTCTGTACCATCTTCGCCTACAGACCTGACTGCAACAGCAGGAGATTCTTACATCAATATATCTTGGGATAAACCATCTTCAGATGGTGGTTTTCCCATCACCAATTATATACTTTATAGAGGCACATCGCAAGACGAAATTTTATTTCTTGTACAAATTGAAAACATATTATTCTACAACGATACGAGTGTAATTAACGGAGTTACCCACTATTACAGAGTGAGTGCTTATAATACCGTTGGCGAAGGTTTTCTATCTGAGGTTATTAATGCAACACCATCTGGACCAATAAATCTGCCCCCAATTTGCACAATATCCTCTCCTTTTTCTAATACAACAATCTCAAGTCGAGTTGAGATTTCTGGTACATCGTTCGATACTGATGGTATAGTCCAAAAAGTCGAAATCAAGATCAATAATGGGGATTGGATTCAAGTTAGCGGAACAACTTCATGGAGCTATAACTGGGATACTACTACTGTATCTAATGGCCAGCATTTAATTTATGCAAGAGCGTACGATGGTAAAGATTATTCCTCGGAAGTAAGCGTAAGTGTGAAAATAAATAATCCCCAGGAAGAGAGGTCGATATTTCAAGAGGTATGGTTTTGGGCTTCGATGCCATTTATTTTTATGATTGTAATATTGATTGCTATGTTTTTGTTCTATAGACGTAAGAGCAAAGAGCAGGCGTTAGTGGAGAGTGGAATGGAAGAATCCGAGTTGGAGGAGTGAAATAATTGAAAAAACAAAGCTGTAACGGAATCTTAAGCTTATCTATGATTAATGGATTTATTTAAAGAAATAATTTCAATCAAGATTTTTTTGATATCTTCTCGGTCGACCCTGTCGCACTCAGCACATTCTGCAGCGAGTTATGATATCCCTCAGGCTCGGCCTTCAATAATTTCTGCACTGGGTCCTTAAGGTACTGCGCGAAATCGATCTCGGTCCTGGTATACTGCCATTTCTTGCCGCTGCCGCGGTCCAACGCCAGCAGGAACGCGTACGCCACCGACTTGACCTTCGTATCGCCACCGCGATATTTATCGATCGCTCGCGTCGTATCCTCGGTGCCTTTGGTCTTGTAGATGCGTGTCATTTCATCGGCAAATTGCGCGATCTCCGGAAGTTTGTCATATTTCGGTAACGCCGAGATGACATCACGCTGCTTGATGCGGATGTTCGCTTCCTTTAAGATCTGCGGCGGGGCGGTCTTGGTAATATCGTATTTCTTGAAGAATTCTTTGGTGATCTTGTTGTCATGGGTAATGGCATAAAGCGCGCTCTTGCCATATTCCTTCCAATAGTACGTAAGAACCTTACCTGGCGTGCTCTTATCGAATATCGCAGGCTCTTCGAGCTTTTTCAAAACCGCTCTCAGCCCGACTTTCTCTTCGAACGTCGTCGGTTTCAAGGCCTTGATGAAAGCTTTCATATTGGCGCCGTAACACAGATTGTCCAAAATATAAAGGATGTTGCCCGATGCCATATAGGCCTCTCGGACAGTTTCAAGGTACTGGTTCATAAGTTCGTCATCTGTGATCTCGCCGGTGGTGTAATCTTTATACAGATCCTTTGGAAGCCCTTCAAGTTCTGGGATCATGCAAGCCTTACAATTTTTCTCGCATAACGGCTCGGCTATGATATCAATATCAAAATCGCTTTTAATATCTTTAGCAGCGATCCTTTGGCTTAGTTTGCCAAAGGTATGGTCGTTCGTGGCTTTGATACATCGTTTACAGATACCAAATTTCAGTCCTGTTGATAACCAGTTTATAGATAGATATTGTGATTTATCTGGCTTGGAGCGCTTAACTTTCGCAGGGTCTAAATGAGGACATGTGTAAATTTTGCCCTTTTTTTCCATACGCGCTTTCAAGGTCTTGATCATCTCTTCAATAAATTTCGCGGGCGGTGCGGGCTCCCTGCCGGTGCATATCATTTCATCGTTTGTCGAATATACATACAAACCTTTTCGCTTGACGATATCCAGTACGCTCAACAGCCGCCATTTGGGGTCGTCGTAATTCTGGACGCCAACCAACTTCTCCTTCTTGGTGCTGCCGCGGTGCGCATAGGTCACATTACCAAATGGCGTCCTGAAAACCGCTAGATAGGGGGTCTTGCCTTCGAGTGCAATCGTTAAGGTCGCGGCATATGCTCGGGTCAACGGGTCGCCCCATTTCGAAAATCGTTTTAATTGGTTCATATCATCTGCATACTGCGAGATCTTATCGAGCTTCAATCGAATCTTGTCAAAAGTACAGCCTTTACACTCACCTTCACAGGTCGGTAATATTAATTCGGGATGACGTGCAACGCGCTTGGCTTTACGGATCAGATCCTTCTCCTGGACTTTGCTGGCGGCACGCGCGCCCGTGCGAAAACGATACTTTTGTTTTTTGGCCATGGTGGTCGAAGTTGTATTAGAAACTTGTGTTATATAGTTTTTGTTGCACCAGGTTTGATGTTTGAGTGCATTTAGGGATTGAAGCTTGAGGCTTGAGGATTAGGGTTTACCTACGGAAAGACGGTTAGCAACATTTGCTAACTGCGGCAACTTGCTACGCCAAGTTGCCTCCGCCTTTAGCCTATCGCCTATCGCCTTTCCTAAGGTAGCCCCAATCCTCAATCCTTAATCCTCCATCTTTTGTTAGCAACCAAATGGCACAAAAAAATACTTAAGTCCAATCACCAATACCCTCAATCCCAAATTGGGGGGGGATGAACAGCCAATGATTTGCGAACTCTGCGGACGGGAGGTACCCAAATTAAAAATGGTCAATATCGAAGGTTCGGTTTTGAAAGTGTGTTTTAATTGCGCTAAATTTGGCCAGGAGAGCGTTCCAAAACCGGTCGATACAACCGAGACCGAGATAGATGACGCGATCCATCGAGGCCTTGAAATTCGTACCAAGCGCATGAAATCGCGCGATATTTTCACGGAATTCTCGGAAGAATTGGTGGAAGACTATCACCAACGCATCCAGCGCGCACGTAATGATAAAGGTTGGACCCAGGAGGAACTGGGGCGTAAGCTCAACGAGCGCAAATCTATTATTGCTAAACTTGAGACCAAATCGATCAAACCCGACAACAAGCTCATCCGCAAACTCGAGAAGACATTGGACATTGTACTGTTGGAAAAAATTGAACTTGAATAGTAATATTGAATATTGAGAAACCCTGGCTTTCAAGCCAGGAAGTCGAGATTATTATTTGAAATGTCACATGCGAGACGATATCAGCGAAATTATATCGAAAGGCTCCACTTTTTAAGGTGGGGAATTATAGAAAGATTATTGGAGGCATTATATGATCAATACTGAAATATTTCAAAAGTTGTCAAACCGGATCGACAATATGAAATACGAAATGGTTGAAACTTTAAGCAATCTTATCAAAATACCCGCGCTCGGACCTCGGAATCAGGGCGAGGGTGAGCTTAAAAAAGCCGAATATTTAGAAGATTTTATAGCCAACTTCGGGTTCGATGAGATCGCTCGATATGATGCACCGGACGATGATGTGCCGTCGGGGACAAGACCGAATTTAATTGCCAAGCTCAACGGCAAAGACGAAACTGGTAAGACATTATGGATAGTGACACATTTAGATATCGTACCGCCGGGCGACCTGAGCAAATGGGAGACTGAACCTTATGAACCTGTAGTAAAAGAAAATAAAATCTACGGGCGTGGGACTGAAGATAATGGCCAATCATTGGTCGCATCATTATATGCTGTCAAAGCTTTAAAAGATGAGGGCATCGTGCCCGACCTGAATGTGGCGCTTGCGTTCATGGCAGATGAAGAGACCGGTAGTGGAAAAGGTATTAAATATGTGATCCAGCAAGGTTTATTCAAACCCGACGATCTAATTGTTGTGCCTGATAGTGGAAATGAACAGGGTACTCAGTTAGAGGTCTCAGAAAAATCCATAATGTGGTTGAAGATCACGACCACGGGTCAACAATGTCACGGTTCAATGCCGGATAACGGTATCAACGCGTTCAAAGCTGCCATGAAGTTTGGGATCTTGGCAGATACTGAACTTTACGACAAATTCGATTTTGAAGATCCGCTGTTCGACCCGCCGCGATCGACGTTCGAACCTACAATGAAAGATGCCAATGTTCCGAACATCAATACCATCCCGGGCGAAGATACATTTTATATGGATTGTCGGATCATGCCGAATTATAAGATTGAAGACATAATAGAAACTTTAGAAAAGATCGCTACCCAGGTCGAAGTTGAAACTGGCGCTAAGATCAAGATCGAGAAGGTGATGCAAGATGTAGCTGCGCCACCTACCGCGCCAGATGCGCCTGTGGTGGTTAAACTTAAAGAAGCTGTGGATTTCGTGTACAATAACGACCCCCAGCCTGGTGGGATCGGCGGAGGGACCTGCGCAGCAATTTTCAGGCGTGAAGGCTACCCTGCGGTGGTCTGGAGTAAAATAGATAACACCTGCCATGGGCCAAACGAATATTCATCTATAGAAAATCTTGTCAACGATGCTAAGGTCTATGCGGCATTATTATTATAGGGATTTTGATCTGGTGTTAATATGGATCCTATTCAATCTGCACAAAATGCACTTACCAACGTGCTGGAAGCCGTGAGCGGTGAGAAAATTATTGTGATCTGCGATTCTGAGAAAGAGGAGATCGGTAAGGCATTTGTTAATGCGGGTTTGAAGCTGGGGCTTTGGACCAGGTTCGTACTTTTAAACCCTGCGGAGGCGGCTCGTACAGATATAACGGCAGGGCTTCAAGAGATCCTGGTGGGGCAGGTACCGAATATTTATATCAACCTTTTCCGCGGTAATGCCGAGGAGACGCCATTTAGGATCAAAGTGATCAAGCTCGAGCGCCGCAAACCGGTTAGGTTAGGGCATTGCCCCGGCATCACGATCGATATGCTGACCGAAGGTGCGTTAGCTCTGGACGAGCCTGAATATCTGCAGATGCAGGGGTTTGCAGATGAACTTATGAAGATATTAGAGGGTACAATAAAAATCAAGATCACCAACCCCCAGGGTACAGACTTAATATTGAGCACTAAGGACCGCGAGTTCTTTACCGATACCAAGCTAAATTGGAAAACCTTGAAGTGGATGAACCTTCCGGTTGGCGAGGTGATCGTCGGGCCGATCGAGAATTCGTTGGAGGGTATATTGGTATGTGATACCGCGATCGGTGGCATTGGGCTGATCGAAACACCGATGACCATCCAGGCACGCAAAGGCAAGGCTGAGGAAGTGCAATGTGAAGATCCGCAAATATTGACCAAAGTCAAGAACGCCCTGGCAACCGACACATGGTCGTCATTGGTAGGTGAATTTGCGTTTGGTATAAACCCCAAAGCACGGTTAGTGGCAACGGAATTTCTAGAGGTTGAGAAGGTTAATCACACTGTACATCTTGCCTTTGGTAACAATATCGATTTTCCAGGCGGCAAGAACCCGGCGAAGAACCACATGGATTTTTTAATATCCGAACCCACAGTTGAGGTTGAAAATGATAATGGTGAGAAAATTATTGTTATGGAAAATGGCAATTATAAAATTTAATATGATACCGGTAAGAGGCTCGAAGTTCTGAGTTAAGATTATCCATTTTTTTGGAGTTTCCAGTTTGTGGTCTACGGTTTGTAGTCCCCTCCCTAAAAATTAAGGCAAACTACAAACTCAAAACTGCAAACTACAAACTATTATAGACATCCATTAGTTATATTAACCGAGCCTCGACACCGAAACCGAACAACATAACCTTATTGACAAAATTAAAATTAATAAAAAAACAGAAGTAAAAAATCATAGAATTGTTTTAGCCTTAAGGTACCCATCTAAGTTTCTCGATCGGGAACACAACTGAAGTTTTCACCTCGGCGATATCGCCGAATTGTATGACAAATTCACCTGCAGTTTCCTCGTCTGGGGATTCGAAAATAACCAGCGCATCAGGTACGCCGAACATCCATAGGAATTCACGGATCTTGATGCCGTCCGGAATAATCGGGGATTTGAACATTCGAATTGCTTTTTTGTAATGACCGGGATTGATATTGAAAGTTGTACAAAATATCATATGTTAGCCTCCCTATAACTATATGCTTAAATTAGTATTTAAGTATAATGTAAATAACAATTAGGTGATAAGTGGAGAAGTTAGGTAATAGGCCCCTCGACGGGAATTGGGAATTGGGAATCGACCGCCCCCCACCCCATTTTTAAACCGCTGAGTACACAGAATACGCTGAATTATTTAATTGGCATAGAGATTGGAGATTCAAGATTGGAGATTGTTTCAGAAAGGCGAAAGGCAATAGGCGAAACTTGTTTTAGCCTATCGTCTATCATCTATCGCCTCTCATAAGAAATCTTGAATCTAAAATCATAAAATAAATTCAGCGGTCTCGGCGTCCTCTGCGGTTGAAAATGGGGGGTGGGGGCCCCCATTCCCCATGCCCAATTCCCCATCCCCGAATATAGACCTTAGACTTTAGACAGAACATGTCATTTATTGACTTCCACATGCTCGATCAGAATTTCCAAAAACCTATGCAAGTGCTCAGCAAGCAATTCATTATCCGTATACCCGCATGCTGTAAGGTCTGCCGCAGCGATAAGTGCCTGTTCTTTATCACACACAATATCCGTTGCCAGCAACCCTTTCCTTTTAACCACATTCATATCTTTATAAGGTACACCCTGGCCGGGCGATGTTATAAGATTGAAATCTACACCGCGTTTGATTGAATTTTGGATTTTTTTATCCAGAGCAGTTCGCAGCTCGAAAAACGAAGGTGCGGCAAGTATGATGATATTGGTAGATTTATCTATAAGTTCACCGATCTTATCAATAACCTTGGTTTTATCTGCGATTGTAAAAATCAGCTGTGGCATGCCTTTTTCCCGCACGATCTCGTATAACATCTCGAGCTTGCCGCATGTTTCCTCTAACTGGTTTTTGAATCCTTCATAAATTTTCGACGGCGGCTCGGGCTTGTAGATCTGAGGGCGGCCTTGGGTGGCGATCGCAAAACCTTTGGCCTCGAGCGACCGTAAGATCTTGTAGGCGGACGTTCGCGGTATCTGCGCGGTTCCGGCGATGGTCTCGGCGTTGCCATAGCCGTGTGCGATTAGTGCAATGTACGCGCGTGCCTCGTAGGGCGAGAGTCCGAGCTTTTCGAGCTTTTCGGCCAAAGACCTGAATTCGGTATAAAGTTCTTCTTTGGTCTGGGGGATCGCTGGCATAGTATCACATCACCCATTTTTCCATTAAGAATGGCTAAATTAGGGGTTTGTAGTAGTAACTACTACAAAATATTTAAATCTGTGCTAATATTTTACTGTAACTAATCTCTAGAGAACCAAAGAGGTGGTTTGTTATGGCAAAATCTGATAGTTCTAAACTTACCCAGACTGTAACACGTAAAAGTAATTTACCAATAGGTCTGCCAAAAAATACAGAATCATTGTGTCCTGAATGTAAAGAAATAATTGATGCTTTGATTTTCGAAGAAGATGGCAAGGTTATGATCGAAAAAGAATGCGCAGAACACGGTAAATTCAAGGATGTATATTGGTCAAATGTAGATATGTTTCTCAAAGTCGAAGCTTATGCGTATGACGGTGAAGGGGTTGAGAACCCGCGCACTGAGGTCACAACTAAATGTCCAGGCAATTGCGGGCTGTGCTCCGAGCACCTGAGCCATACTGCTCTTGGCAATTTGGACCTGACCAATAGATGTAATCTCAAATGCCCGATCTGTTTTGCTAATGCAAATGCCGCTGGTTACATTTATGAACCGTCATTTGATCAAGTTGTGAAAATGCTCGAGAACCTCCGCGCCAACCGCCCGGTTCCCGCAGTAGCGATCCAGTTTTCGGGTGGCGAACCCACGATCTATCCACAATTTTTCGAAGCACTGGAAAAAGCCAAAGAATTAGGCTTTTCTCAGATACAAGTGGCAACTAATGGCATAAAACTTGCCAAAGACCCGAACTTTGCAGTGCGTATGCGCGATGCTGGTGTGAAAACCGTATATTTACAGTTTGATACTTTTAATGACGACGATTATCTCGCGTCGAGAGGTGTACCTCTAGTAGAAATCAAGCTACAGGCGGTGGAGAACTGCCGAAAGGTAAAGCCCAAACCATTAGGGATAATGCTGGTGCCGACGATCGTTAATACCATTAATGATGACCAGATCGGCGATATTGCAAAATTTGCCGTGAAGAACGTTGATGTTATTCGCGGCGTGAACTTTCAGCCGGTGGCATTCACAGGCCGGATCTCGCAAGAGGAGCGTGATAAACAAAGGTTCACTCTCCCGGACCTAGTTGATAGATTGAAGAAACAAACCGATTTCATAGACGAGAACGATTGGTTCCCTGTACCTTGTGTTAGCGCGATCTCGGATTTCGTGGCGGCGCTGCAGGGTGAAGAGAAGGTCAAGTTCACGGCGCATCCCCATTGCGGCATCGCGTCCTTTTTATATGTTGATAAAGGTATTGCCACGCCGATCACGAGATTTATCGATGTTGACGGGCTGTTAGCGGCCTTGGCAAAGATCGCCGAGAAGAGTAAAGGCAAAAAATTAGGTACAATAGATAAACTAAAATTAGTGGGGCTTAGAAAATATATAGATAAGAAAAAAGCACCCAAAGAATTAAGAGTAAGTAAACTATTAAAGAATATCCTGACATCGGGTTCACGCAAGGCGATCGCAGAGTTCGTCTGGAAAACACAAATGATCGGTGGTATGCATTTCCAGGATTGCTATAACTATGATCTGCAACGAGTACGGAGATGCGTGATACATTATACGGTGCCAGATGGTAGGATCATACCGTTCTGCTCTTATAATGGAGGCCCATTATACCGGGAGGAGATCGAGCAGAAATTTAGTGTGTCTATAGAGGAATATCGTAAGAATAAAGCTCGAGGGGGTATTGAATGACCGTTGAAGTAGATCGGACTGTATGTATGTGGTGCGGTTCGTGTGTGGGGTGCTGTCATAAAAATGCGATCACACTCTATGAAACACGAGTTGAATTCGACGAAAATTGTAACGATTGCGGGGTTTGTATTATTGCTTGCCCCGTGGGAGCGCTTACAGGAACCAACCCAAAATGATTTTATTTGATCTGGGGGATTGACAGATGAAGGATCTAAATTATGACTTAGTCGTCGTTGGCGGCGGGCCAGCAGGTAGCACAACCGCGAAATTCGCCGCTAAGAACGGTGCAAGAGTTTTGATGATAGAGAAACGGCAGGAGATCGGGGTGCCGGTCCGATGCGGGGAAGGTATCGCTAAGGAAGGGTTGAATTCGGTCGGGATCAAGGCCAGCCCCGAATGGGTCGTTATGGAAATGGAAGGCGCTCGTATTATCTCGCCGAAAGGGTATAAAATGGTGTTAAGCGAAAAGGTTGCTGGGAATGAAGTTGGATATAATGTAAGGCGCGACCTTTTTGATAAGACACTCGCAAGAGACGCCGCGAAGGCCGGTGCAGATATTATGGTGAAAACCAGCGCCACCAACATCCTGAAAAAAGACGGCGTTATCAAAGGTGTAAAAGCAAAACATATGGGTGAAGATTTCAATATTAACGCCAATATAGTTATTGGTGCTGATGGGTTCGAATCACAGGTAGGCAGATGGGGCGGGATCGATACCTCACTAAAACTTAGCGACATTAATACTTGTCTTCAATATCTATTGGTTGGGGTCGATGTTGATACCAGATATAACGATTTCCTTCTCGGGACGGAACGCGCGCCTGGTGGATATTTATGGGTGTTTCCCAGAAGTGAAGATTCGGCAAATGTTGGGATCGGTGTGAATTTGAAAATAATTAAAGATATGATCAAAACAAATCAACTGCCGTCAGTACCCGCCGCCGCAAAGGTCTATCTGGATAGATTCATCCAAAGCCAACCCGCTCTCGCCAAAGGCAAACCCATTGCCCAGATCGCAGGTGCGGTATCCTGTTCACTACCGTTGGACCAGATCCATACCGATGGCTTGATGCTGGTCGGGGACGCGGGCCGGATGATCGATCCATTATCCGGGGGCGGCGTCGTACCAAGCTGTAACGCCGGCAAGATCGCAGGTGAGGTCGCAGCTGAGGCCGTCAAACAAAACGAGTTCAGTGCCGAATTTTTGAAAACTTACGATAAGAAATGGCGTGAAAGTTATGAGAACCATATGATACGCAACTGGATCGCGAAAGAGAAACTCATGACACTAACCGACGATGTCTTTGACAAAGTACTCGAGACGCTCCAGAATTACGAGGTCGAGCAGCTTACTACTTTTGGTATTTTAAATGCTGTTAAGGCCAAACACCCCGAGCTCGTCAAGGAATTCGAAGACCTGTTGATGTAGAATTTTTTTAAGTGGTAAGTGATAAGTGGTAAGATTTGATTAATTGATAAGAACGAATTTAAATCCGAAACACGAAATACGAAACACTAAACAAATTATAAAATTCAAGGTTCCAAAATTCAAATAAAACGTTGGTTTGAAGAATTGTTGTTTGGTATTTCGATATTGTTTAGGATTTCGAGATTCGAATTTAGAATTTTTATGTTAATCTTACCACTTACCACTGCCGTCAAATTGGTTTGCCAATTTGAGGGGCACATGCAATGCT
The DNA here is from genome assembly GCA_965372445.1 of uncultured Thermoplasmata archaeon. Classification (GTDB taxonomy): domain Archaea; phylum Thermoplasmatota; class Penumbrarchaeia; order JAEHCK01; family CBDVCJ01; genus CBDVCJ01. The sequence goes on from CBDVCJ010000050.1 coordinate 10,925, forward strand.
TCTCATTGCATCGCATCATCAGACTGCTGCGCACACTCTGATAATTAAGGGCAGCCCTGTGCTGCCCGCGCACAAACTGAACAGCACCACTTACCACTAATTAGCCACCAATATACTAAAAATATCGCCAAATTCACCCGCCATCAATCGAAACCTTTATACCACCAGACAAACTAATAACCCATATATGCCCAGCCCCAAATATCATTATTCAGATTACGATGAGTGCTTTGACAACGATCTTGAGGATGATTATCAAGGTTCAAGAGCCCACCTCAGAGCTCCGGTACGGGGTTCAAGAATACCACTGGGCTCAAAGAACAGTTACGATGAATACGAGCGTGGTCAATACCACCCCAAACATTTACCACCTGAATATACCTCAAAAAGATCCACTGGCAAAGCATTTGCGGGTTTGTTTATTGTGGCCATACTTATCTTGGCAGTTTTAGTTTCTGCTACTCTTTTAATTAATACTTTAGGACCATTTCAAGATAAATATCGAGAGGTTCCTGAAGGGCTGAATGTTACGGTCAAGAAAGAGGCGATCATCACATCCTCATCCTCAGGCGGTACCCCGACAAGTTTCACCTATAAGGTGGCAATACCAAGAGATAGAAATATAGCAGATGTGACGCTTCAAGATGTGATAGAGGTAAACCCGACCCCCAGACCTGATAACGGTTATCCAGATATTACCAGTTCCGACCAAGATTTCATGATTTGGGAAGAAAATAGTTTCACAGGCACAAAGGTTTATACAATTTCTTATACCTTGAGGACCAAAACCTATATCTGGGATATTACCGAAGAAGACAGCAGCACGATCGACGACATCCCCCAAGAGCTGAAAGATCGATATCTTGATAATGAGTGGAGAATTGATTACGATAAGGATAATTATCTTGACCCTATCGAAGATATAGATGGTGATAATGACTGGGATTTTCTGATCGAGGTGTCAGACCCAAAAATTGCTGCGCGGGCTGAGAGTTTGACGAAAGATCAAAATAATGTATTTTCCAAATTAAGTGCAATTTATGATTTCTTAACAGCCCCGGCCAATTTGAACTATGTTACCAAGGAATCCAAATCCATCCCGCAAGATTGTGGAAGCACCTTGAAATATTTGCAGGGCGATTGCGATGATTACTCGATCTTATTTGTGGCGCTTTGTAGGGCCGCGGGGCTGCCTGCGTGGCTGGAGTTAGGGGTGATTTATGACCCTTTAACTGGCACATGGGGCGGTCATGCATGGACAAAGGTATGCATACCATTTAATGATAAAAATTATACGATAGCTACCATTGATATCGTTAATCGTGAATTCTTGATACATGATGCTTATCGCATAACGGAATGGATCGATACCGGTGGGGACTTGATTATTGAGGGTAAGCCCGTGAACAATCTAGAATATTACTATCATTCCTTCAGTTATATCGTCCGCAATAATGGGAACGGCGATTCATTTCCGATATTGACCGAAAGTTACGAAACTCAGGAATATCGAGAATTAGGTGATATGATAAGGCTCCCACTCGAAGGATCTGAGGACGAGCAGTCCCAATCTCTGCCTTCTTTTGGGGTCGGAATATTGATCATCTCAATTTTGGTAATTTTATTTATTAAACTGAAAAGATTCAAAAATTACTAAAGGGATCGTCGCCCTCTATATCATCAATTTTTAAGCTGTGACAACTATTTTTTATCGTATATCAAATATAACATTTTTCTTTTTTACCGCAGAAGCACAGAAGCGCTGAAAAATAGTTAGATTCTATTGTCCTTTTAATGATATGGTGTATCAGTTTACCTATTTGGTTGTATGTTGTATCTGACCGATAAATTGATAGTATGTTGTATTTATATTTGGTACTTGAAACCACGAATCAACATGGATTAACACGAATCTAGTATTCGTGAAGATTCGTGTGTATTCGTGGTTCCGGATTAATTACCGGCTTAAAATCGAATTCAACATACTAATACTGGGGCGATAAGATACAACAAATCAATATGTAATCAAAAAGGTACAATATATCGAGAATTTGAATTCCAAATCTAACAACATTCTGCGTTTCTGCGTCTCTGCGGTAAATTTTTATGATATACAAATAACATTATATACAATCAAAATAATCCACATATGGTCTTATGGTTATTTTAGGTTTGGAGATTGAACAGCTTATAATCACAATTTTAATTGCGTTCGTTCCTTCCATCATTTATGCAATATTAATACGCTATGTTGAGAAATACAAGCGAGAACCGTGGGGGAATATATTTTCGGTGTTCCTATGGGGCGCCACAATGGCAATAATTCTAATGATACTGATCCGTGGAGTTTTTAAGGTCCATTTCGCTGAATTAAATCCCAAATTAGCGTCTGATAGCGCCTATTTCCTGCTGTTAACAGCATGTGTAATAACCCCTGTGGTAGCAGAAATATTGAAGCCTATAGGTTTATTTTTTGTGTCAGGCGATATCGAAGAATCCGAAGATGGGTTAATTTACGGTGCAGTTGCGGGGTTGGGGTTTGCAGCGACCGATAACCTACTCTACGGAATGTTTCTTGCACCCCTCTACGGTATAAAAGTATTTGTATCTGTCATTATCGTAAGAAGTATCTCGGTGATATTAATTCATTCCGTCACAACTTCCATTACCGGTTTCGGGATCTCGAGGGCAACTGCAGTAAGGCACAAAACAGGTAGATTGTACGCGTTTCCACTTTTTTTATTCCTGGCGATCGCGATCCATTCAGCTTTTAATTATTTAGCGATAAGAAACCCACAATTGGGCGATGTGGTCTTGGGAGATTTCGGGGCGGTCGCAGGGAGTCTTGTGTTTTCGGGCGCGTTGTCAATAATTCTGATGATCTTGATCTATACCAAGATTTACAAGTTGGACCGTATGGACGAGGAGGAGGAAAAGAAAGCACAAGAAGCCGTACGTGCCAGATATCCTGAAGAGCCCATAAGCGCTCACGGATTCGATTCCGAGCCGCCGCCGGTCTATCCCACACGCCAGCGCGCGCCAATGCAACGAACTGTGAGCCCACCGCCGGGGTACCCGCCACCCTATTTACAGCAACAACCGCCGATGCGGCGTGCTGCTGCACCAGCACGTAGGCCGCCGCCGCGACGGAGAGCGCCACCGCCGCCCCCGCGCAAAAAAGCGCCGCCGCCACCACCGCCTAGACGGCGAAGACCACCGCCGCCGCCCCCGCGTAAAAAGGCGCCGCCGCCACCACCGCCACGCAGGAGAGCGCCACCACCGCCACCGCCTGTAGAGGAGCCTGAAGCGCCACCCGCCAAAAAACCGCCAGAAAAAGCGTCCAAGAAAAAGCCTGAGGCACCGCCTGAGAAACCGGCGAAGGACAAGAAAGCGGTTGAGGAAATAGAGGACGAAGAGGAAATTGAGGACGAAGAAGAGGAAGTTGTGGAAATAGAATTTGAAGAAGAACCGGAAGAAGAAGCCGAAGAACTCCCGCCGGAAGACGTAGATTGGGAGTAACTTAAATTTTTTTTCAGAATGCACTGTCATAGAAACGTCATGAGGATACCTTGTTAAACTAATGCCAATCGGATACCTGGTCATTTTATTTTCAATAGGATACCCTTGTTTGATAACATATGATATTAATAAATTTGGAACTTCTCCCAATTTAGGGAAAGATAGTTATTATAGTGGCAAGATGGGGCTGTGGTCTGTGGTGTGTGGAAATACCAAGACAATTGAAGATAGAAAATGGAAGATAGAGATTAATTGGCTCTAGCTTCCATCTTCTTGCTTCTAATATCTTCCCACATACCACAAGCGAACGAAGTGAGTGTCCACATACTACATCCCAAACTTACCACTAAAAATCGCCATTAAGACATTCGTAATAAAATTCTATTTCCCCAAAATCGGGAGAAGTACCATAAATTTTAACTAATTGTCTAAACACCATCCAGGGTATCCTACCAACATTTAGATCAAAGGTATCCAAATGACATTAAAAAACAGGGTATCCAAAAAAACTATGCATAGTAGTATTCACCTTTTGATTTCTGCTCTCTATCCAATCGAGAATCCAATTTGTTTATACGTGGGCGATGGGTGTCTGCATCCCTTCTAAATGTAATTTCCACATCTTTGAGAAATTTATTCATTCCGGTCCGCAGATCAAAGGGCCCTTCTGCATGACCTATTACTGCCGGTTCACCATTGAACACCATAATGGAATCACTCACCAGATCAATAAAATACACATCATGGTCGACGACCAGTCCCGAAGTGCCGGCTTTCTCCATTACCCGTCTTATCGTACGCGCGATCTCCATGCGCTGGTTTGAATCCAAATAGGCGGAGGGTTCATCGATCAGATATATATCGGCCTCCTGGGCCAAGGCCAACGCAATTGATACCCTTTGAAGCTCGCCGCCGGATAGTGTATCAAGTTTCTGGTCATATAGTGCCTCAAGATTCATTGGATTTTCGATCTCGGAGACGAAAAATTTGGAATCAAAACTTTCACCGATCGTTGTATAGAATAATTCTCTGACACTTCCGTTAAAATCGGTCTTTATGTATTGAGGTTTATAACTCACCCTGATCTTTAGCTCTACCTTGCCTTCTGTGGGTTGGATTACACCGGCCAGCAATTTAACGAAGGTGGTTTTGCCCGTTGAGTTCGGGCCGACGATCCCGACTACTTCACCTTCATGAATAATACCACTTTTGGTCTCTAAAATGAAACCGTTATATTTTTTACGAAGTGCATTAAATTTCAATAGAACTTCAGATCGCCATTCCACCCGAGGCGGATGGACATCAAATTTTATCTCGCGTTCTCTGAACCGTATATTTTCATCGCGCAGGTAGCCACCTAAATAGATGTTGATCGCGTTGCGGACATTGCTTGGGTGCGAGCTGATACCATAAGCGCCATCGGTCCCATAGAAAATGTGTACTATATCTGCCAGGAAGTCTAACACCGCCAGGTCGTGCTCGATAACTACGACCTGTTTGGACTGCGCTAGCTTCCGGATGATCTTGGCGACTTTCAAGCGCTGATAAATATCTAGATAGGACGAGGGCTCATCGAAAAAATATATGCCGGCATCTTTTAACATTGTCGCGGCGATCGCGATCCTTTGAAGCTCGCCCCCCGATAGATCTTGGATGTTATGATCTAATATATTTTTTAATTCGAGGTCTTCAACTAGTTGCTCTAATTTTTCGACGTTTGGATCTACCTTCGCCAGTAGTTCATACACCTTTCCTTTATAATGCATTGGCAGTTTATCCACATATTGGGGCTTTATTGTGGCTTCAAGTTTGCTGTCAATGATCCTCTTAAAATAATCTTGCAGTTCGGTACCTGCGAATTTATCAAGAGCTATTTCCCAAGTGGGGGGACTATCATAATTACCAAAATTAGGTATTAATTCACCAGCCAGGATCTGGATCGCTGTTGTTTTGCCGATACCGTTAGGTCCAAGCAGCCCGATGACATTCCCGGCTTTGGGGGCTGGCAATCTAAATAACCTGAACCCATTCATCCCGAACTGGTGCACTAAATCCTCTTCATAGCCCTCCGGCAAACCAATGATCTTGATCGCATCGAACGGGCATTTGTGTATACATATACCACACCCCACACAAAGCTCTTCGGAAATTATGGGTTTGCCCTTCTTACCTAAGACTATCGTTTCGTCGCCAGTACGAACTTTGGGACAATATTTTATACATTCCGTCGAACATTTTTTCGGATGACATCTATCCTTGAGTAGAACTGCAATACGCATCGCTATTACCAAATGCTGTAATCATTTATTGTGAATAAATATTGTGGTCGAATGAGGATGTAGGATTAAGGCTTGAGGATTAGGGAACATATTGTCTATACATTGAGGATTGGAGATTCGAGATTGGAGATTTTGGATGATTAATTATTAAGAAGATAGAGGTCGGAAGACACGGGTCATTTTCTACGAAAATAACCCTAGCTTTTCAGAAACCGAAGGATTCTGAAATGCGAGGCAATTTATATTAATAAATTGCCGCAGGTGTGTGCATGAACTTCGTTCATCCCCACACCAGAAGTCAGAGTATGATTCTGACTTCCGACGTCTGATTTCTGACTTCCCTTTCCAAAATAACCATCTTGAATCCTGAATCTATAATAGCCCCAATCCTCAATCCTCAATCCTCAACCCTTAATCCTTAGAAAAACCGGCATTTCAGCCTACAAACGCATCAATAGACATATTTTCTTCACCATAATAGTAATAAATGAGTAATGTTATTCCACCCCCGATGCAACAACCGCAATATCGTCCAAATCATAGAGCGCCACCACCGCCACGCCAGTTAGATACCTCTACGGATGAGCCTGTGGATCCTGAAAGGGATATTGTGAAATATGAAAAGAAAATTCGGAATACTTTGATTTTTATTGTTATTTTCGTGATGATGTTCATCATAATAGGCATTCTTTCGGTTTCTGTCGTTGAAAATAATTATGATGGCACTTTGGGGAGTGATGAAAATGAGTATGGCTTCGAGTTCAGTGTTGTAAGCGCTACGGACACATGCCCTGTGAAAATCGAGGTGACCTCAAGCCATAAAGTTGACTACTTCTTTATTTTGACCCAAGAAAATTATGATTTTTACAAAGACGAATTGGATGTAGAAAAAAGGGTCAATAACTACGAACAAAACGCCGAATTGACTCTTGAACAATCAACCCGATTCACCTACGAGGACGATCTACCGGTCGGAGAGTATGTAATTGTTTCAACGTTAGAGGAGCGTAGCTATACAGTTCAGCTCGATTATAGGATCTCACGATATATTATACAACCAGTCCTAATTTTCATACTTTTGATCTTCATAATTCTCTGGGTAATTTTAACCCTAAGGATCTACAAACTTCATCAGAAGAAGCAGGAATTAGAACAGCAGGAGGAATACGGAGCTGAATATACAGGTTATTATGCCGGGTATGGTGCTCCACCACCACCGCCACCCTCACAGTATCCGCCGCAACAGCCCTATCCTCAGCAACCGCCGCCCCAGCCTCAGACCTTGGAAGCGCCACCCACGGGGAGGGTATACTCAACCCCAGAGGAACCGCCGCAAGGGCCTAGAATTGTTGGGGGGCCGACACCGATGCCACGCGTGCGAAGACGCCCGCCACCACCCGATCCAAGCGCAAGCTATGAACCTTTAGTGATCAATTGTAAATGCGGCGGCACGATCCGTGTGGATTCGCCGGAACGACCAATTGAGATCAAATGCCCGGATTGTGGGCGAAAAGGTATGGTGGAAGCTTCGGAGTCGCCTGGCCAATCGGAATCAGACGACTATCAGTATTTCTAAAGCTTTTTATGGTTTCATCTCAATTACTAACATCAATAGAGATCTAGTATTTTAAAATAATTTAGCAAGATGTTATTTGTTCAACATGCGACATCAAAGGTGCCGAGGTAGCTAAGTCCGGACCAAGGCGGCGGGCTCGAGACCCGTTGGTACTTCTAGTACCCCGGGGGTTCAAATCCCCTCCTCGGCGCTTTTTTATTAATATTTAATAGATTCTC
>CBDVCJ010000051.1:0-18267 GCA_965372445.1 uncultured Thermoplasmata archaeon
ACAAGTATAGAAATTTTAATATAATTAAGATAATAAACTTTATTAACAATCTTAATATTCCATTTTTTAATGAAGCTTAGAACTATTACTATAGGTTTCAATCTAAAACATCCACTTAACCAGTCCCAACTTGAAAAGATGGCAAAAATTGCAAATGACGCCAAGCGCGAATTCGAAGCGCGCGGTTATGTCGTTCAAACCGTACGGCTCGTCACTCAATCTTGGGGTGAATACTTCAGCTCCAAGCGCCAAATTTTGAAATTAGTAAAAGAGTTAGAAGATTTTACCCATGAGAACGAGATCGATTATTTTAGTGTCGGAACCACCACAGTTCCAGGTCGTATTCCACTTATTTATGACATTATCAATACCACCACAAATGGATTCAGCTCGGTACTGATCTCAGATAAACATATTAATTATGAAGCCGCCCGTCAAACTGCCAAGATCATAAAAAAGTTAGTTAGTGTGGAAAAATACGGCTTTGCAAATTTAAGGTTCGCAGCGCTGTTCAATATCAAACCGGACTGCCCGTATTTCCCGGCATCATATCATAAAGGCCCGACCTCATTTGCAGTTGGCACCGAAAACAGTGACCTGGTGTACAAAGCATTTTCACAAGCTAAAAATCTTGAGAAAGCTGAATTATATCTTGAAAAAATATTGAATGCCGAATTCAAGCAGCTCGATAAAATAGGCAAACGATTTTGTAACCGTGAAAATATCCACTACAAAGGTCTTGACGTCTCGATCGCAACTTCGATCAACCCCCGAGAGAGCATAGCCTATGCCTTTGAGAAACTCGGGCTCGGCAAGTTCGGTGAGGTTGGGACGCTAACGATCGCAAAATTAGTTACTGATGTTTTGAACAAGGTCGAGGTCAAGCACTGTGGTTATTCAGGGCTGATGCTGCCGGTCTGTGAAGATTACGGACTAGCCAAACGAAATGATGAGGGGACTTATAATCTCACCAATTTATTACTATACTCCGCAGTTTGTGGCACGGGTTTGGATACAATACCATTACCCGGCAATGTTTCCGAGAATAAACTTTACGCATTGCTTCTAGACATTGCGTCGTTATCATTAAAATTAAATAAACCACTTTCAGCAAGATTAATGCCGTTCCCCGGTAAAAAAGCGCGTGAAATGTCTACGTATGAATTCGAATATTTTGTTAATAGTAAAATTATGAGTTTATAACTGATCATATTGAAACTAAATTACCATTCAAAGAAAAAGCTCTATCCTTCTTTAGATATTGGAGGTTGTGTTATTGGTTGAAAAACGAGCCGCAAGGCTTGGTTTTTTCGAGAAATATCTCAGCCTATAGGTAATAATCTGTATTTTAACCGGGATAGGCATCGGTAGGATCTACCCTCAGGTTGCGGAATCGCTTGCAGAATTTTCATATGCACAAGTTTCTATTCCAATTGCAATTTGTTTGTTTTTTATGATCTACCCGATCATGGTCCAGATCGATTTCCGTCAAGTCGTTAAAGCCGGCAAAACTCCCAAACCTGTTGTATTGACCTTAATTGTAAATTGGTGCGTCAAACCCTTTTCGATGGCGTTTCTTGCGTGGTTGTTCATGAGCCATTTTTGGTCGGGAATGATCTCAGACGAGCTTGCATCCCAATATACTGCGGGGATGATAATGTTGGGTGTTGCACCTTGCACTGCTATGGTTTTGGTGTGGGGCTACCTTTCAAAAGCCAATATGGGCCACACGCTGGTGATGTGCGCAATTAATTCATTGTCAATGCTTGTGCTATATGGGCCTCTTGCAGCATTACTTCTTGGAATTACCGCGATCCCTGTACCTTGGGAAACAATTGCATTGTCCGTTGGAATTTACGTTGGGTTACCCTTACTCGCGGGCTACATAACACGCCAAGAGCTACTTCGACTTAGAGGTATGAAGTGGTTCAAACATCAATTCGCACCTTCGCTACACTACGTTTCAATAACCGCGTTATTAATAACCTTGGTCGTATTGTTCAGTCTTCAAGGCAAGGTAATAATCGAGCAGCCATTGAACATCGGGCTGATCGCAATTCCATTATTCATTCAAACGATGCTGATATTTTGGTTGACCTATGGTATCGCGAAGGCCATCCATTTAAAATATGACGACGCGGCACCCTCCGCCCAGATCGGTGCGAGCAACCATTTTGAAGTTGCAATTGCAGTTGCAGTTATATTGTTCGGTATCGGAAGTGGTGCAGCACTCGCGACCGTTGTTGGGGTTTTAATTGAGGTACCGTTAATGCTGTTCCTGGTTTGGATCTGTTTAAAAACCAGGCATTGGTTCAAAGTGTAATAATCGAGATGGATAATATAATTGGAATTAATAACTTCTGATCGAGCAATTTTTTTTTAACTTTACCAATCGATACTTTTATTTGCGAGTATTACATACAGGTATTCCATGGCAAAAAAGAAGGCAGCAAAGAAGAAGGCGCCCAAGAAAAAGGCGCCTAAGAAGAAAGCGGCAAAGAAGAAAGCAGCCCCCAAGAAACAACCACGCTGTGCCGCAAAGACCAAGGCAGGCAAGAGATGCAAGAACTCTTCAGCGGGCAGGTCCAAATTTTGTGCATCCCACAAGAAATAATATTTCTATAATGCAAAACCAAACTCATGATGCATACACAATGAAACCGCCTACCTTGTTAATCTAGGCTGTAGTATCACTTTTCAAAGTTAATTGGCTAGATCTAAAAATATACAAACAAAACTTAAAATATTGAAGGCCAAAACTTTGGATGTGACCCGATCTAACTCTTTTAAGATGATTAGAATTTTCTATCTAAATTGAACATTGACTAGCATTTTTTCAGGTGATCCCAAAATAGGTTTTGGCTCAACGAGTCCTTTTTATCCGAAACCTTTAAGTATCCAGAATTGCATTAAGAACTTGGGATGGGAACCAAATGGATGGAAATCACCCTTATATAATTGTTCAAACTTGTCTAGATGATTTTTTAGATTTTGATTTAAAATCTGAAGAGCTTCAGCAGGGTATATATTGAATATTTAGGTCAATTCCGGATGACCGCAATAAACAATACGGAGCGGATGGGCTCTTGTATTTAAAAGAAATACAATTAGAGAACTTCAAATCCTTTGGCAAAAAAATGAAGGTACCGTTGCTACAAGGGTTTACAGCAATTACGGGGCCGAATGGAAGTGGAAAATCCAACCTAGCGGATGCTATCTTATTTGTTCTGGGCCCAAAAAGTTCGAAGGCGATCCGAGCCGGGCGGTTGACGGACCTGATTTATAATGGCGGGCCAACCAACCGCAAGCCCCCGGATCAATGTAATGTCTCTTTAGTTTTCAATAATGAATCTCGTACGATACCAATAGATAATGATGAGGTACGGCTGAAAAGAACTATTAAGATCTCAAAGACTAAAGATGATAATTATTATAGTTATTTTTATGTTAATGATAAATCTTCAAAACTTGCAGAATTTGAAAATCTGCTGGCGCATGCTCGTATCTCTGCCGATGGCTATAACCTGGTCCAACAGGGTGATATCAACCGAATAATCCAACTGGGTAACCTCGAACGCCGCCGGATCCTCGACGATATTGCGGGCATAACCAAGTTTGACAGCGATATAAACCGTGCCGAGAGCCAGCGTGGTAAAGTTGAGGAGAATTTAGACCGTATCAATATTCTATTGGAGGAGATCAAAACCCACATGCGGCAGTTGAAACGTGATCGTAATGCAGCGATGAAATATCAAGAGCTCAAAGATACGCAGTACCTAGCCAAAGCCCAACTTGCACATAAGAAGAAAGAAACCTTAGAGGTCGAACTGGTAAATTTGAATAATTTAATGAAGAATTATGGGCAAGATCGAACGAAGTTTCAAGAGTACATAGAGAGCTTAAAACGTAAATTATCGATCTTAGAGGAAGAACTTAGTGATACCGACCACAAAATTGCAGGTATGGGTGGTGAAGAGACCGAAGAGCTGAAAACCAAGATCGATACTTTGAAATTAGAGCAATACCGAGCAATAGATGTGATCAATACTGCACGGGATGATATAAAAGAGCTTCGAGAAGAAGAGCTCAGGATCAAGGATGAACTTAACAACATCGAGAAAGAATTGAAACGTTCAACACAAGAGCGCGTTAGCCATCGATCCGAGCATGACCAGACGATCCAGCACCTTCAAGAAGTGGAAAAGGAGCTGAAAGAGCTCGGTGACTTACAATCCAAATCGAGCACCGAAATAATGGCGCTTCAGCGCGAGATCGTCAAAACGACCAAAACGATCGATACAAAAAGTGATGAGCTACGGGTTTTGACTTTGGAACGTGATAGAGTCAAAGCTGAAGTTGATAGGCATCAGGAGACGTTAGGCGAATCCAAAAAAGTTATAGATAGCAATAACTTCGCGCTTGAAGATATTAAATGGCGTTTAAAGGATATAGTTAAAGGCTCCAAAGAATCCGGGAAGGAGCTAGACGGCATAGTATCTGAATTTCAGACTAAGAAAGCCCGAGAGAAAGAGCTTATCGGCCAAGCTGAGGAACTGGAGCAAGCGACCCAGCGTTTGCATCGTAAATATACAGAGCTGAAAGCGAAAGCTGATGCTGCGGAGAGTATTCAGAAAGGTTACACCGATGCAGTAGAAAAGTTACTTGAGGCACGAGACACTGGGCTTTTACAGGGTATTTATGGTACAGTCGCCGAACTTGCGGAAGTAAATGAAGAATATGAGACTGCGATGACGATCGCCGCGGGCAATCGTATGCAGGCAATTGTAGTGGAGAGCGACGAGGCGGCGGCACAGGCAATTGCATATCTCAAGAAGCAAAAGTTGGGGCGCACGATATTTTTACCGATAAATAAGATGGTGATCGGGCGACCGCGTGCGAAAGCGCTACTGGCAACCGAGGACCCGCACGCGATCGGGTTCGCAATTGATCTAGTGAAGTTCAATGAAAAATATCAGGCTGCGTTCTGGTATGTGTTTGGTGATACTGTTGTTATTAAAGATATTGATACCGGCCGAAAACTTATGGGCGGCGTAAGGCTCGTGACTTTAGACGGTGAGCTATTCGAGTCCAGCGGTGCGATGGTTGGAGGCACTATTGGCAAGAGAATGATGGTAAAGTTCGGTGCGCCGAGCAAAACCGAGATCGATGAGATCGCCAAGAAATTGACCCAAGCAACTGAGCACGCTAAGAAAGTAAGTGCGGAACTGCATACAATTAGAGATGAATTGCAAGAGCTCGAAGACCATATCAAGAATTCCAAGTTTGAAGATAGCACGGTTTCTGGCAAGATCGAAGAGCTTGAAGCAAAAAAGAAAGAGATACTAGCAGCCCGAGATGAATTAACTAAAAAGCACAGCGAGCTAACAAAATTATCTGAGGAAGAGCGATCCAAATTATCGGATTTTGAAGGTAAAATCAGTTTTGCCGAGACCGAACTAGAATCCTTAACAAACGCGCGCGAATCCAAACGCAAAATGGTGTTGAAGAGCACCCCAGAGACGTTATCAAATCAGCTGAAGGACTATCAAGCGCAGCGAGAACAATTACTTGAAACCTCTAGGGATTTGGATACGCAAGTAAAGACCCTAGATACACAGATCAAATTTCTAAATAATAATAAGAATGAATTAACTGGCAAAAATAACGCTATTGCAACAAAGATCGAGGAGAACAAATCTAAGATAGAACGGGCCAAACAGAGCCGTGGCGAATTGGATAGTGAATTACAAACTCATTTAAAAATTGAAGACTCAATGGACTCTCAGGTGAAAGACCTAAGAGCTAAACGCGATGAGTTAGTCGAGACCAAAGCAAAACTGGAGAGCGAGATCGAGACTACTAATGCGCGCTTTGAAACTCATGGTGACCTGATCTTACAATCCAAAACCAAGTTGCGGTTGATCGAGGATATGATCGCACAGGTGGTGGCAGAGATCCAAAGTTATGATGTTGAGTTCAAGCCCGAAGAGCTAAACAATTTACCGCCCGTAGATGCTCTCAATGAAGCGATACATGAGACCGAGATGACACTAGTCAAGCTCGAGCCTGTCAATATGAAAGCAATTCAAGATTACGATGCCCAGCAGAAACGTAAGGACAAACTTGAGGACGAGATCACAACGCTCACGGACCAGCGCGGGAACTTGATCACCATTGTCGAGAACCTGAAGCTGAAGAAAAAAGATGGGTTAATGAAGATATTTGACGCAGTTAATGATAATTTCAAGGTGATCTACGGACAGTTATCGGAAGGCGGTAACGCCGAATTGATACTTGAGAACCCAGAAGAGCCTTTTGAGGGTGGTTTGATAATCAGAGCCAACCCGGGTGCAAAAAAGGTCTTAAGATTAGAAGCCCTTTCCGGTGGCGAGAAAAGTCTAACCGCATTAGCCTTGATTTTCGCGATCCAGCAATACCAACCCTCTCCATTTTATCTATTGGACGAGGTCGATATGTTCTTGGATGCAATAAACGCCGAGAGTGTCGCGAAGATGGTCAAAAACAATTCTCAACTAGCACAATTTGTTATGATATCATTAAGAAAAGTGACTTTGAAAGAAGCCGATCATGTCTATGGTGCGACTATTCAAAAGAATGGTATTACTGATATAATTGGCAATATAAATATTTCAAACGTGAGCGAAAAGGGTGAGCTCCTGAAAACGCCACCGGCTGGCGATAGCGCATTGAAGGCGGTGCCAAATGCGCCACAGCCTCCCGAAGGTTCGCCGGAGGTCGTTTAAAATAGAATTTGTAATTACATGTCCGTGTCGGACTTTGATTGCAAGTGGGTCGGACAACAACACAAGCCCAAACGGTGATGCATATGCCAAAAGAGTTCGAAGATGAAATAGACGAAATTAGCTCAAATGAGCTTGAGCAAGAGTCCGACATAGAGGAAGGTGTAGATAAAACTGCGATTGTTGATCATCTTTTATTTCATAAAGCATTGATCAGCGAAGATGAGGACAGCACTAGATTTGATAAATATATGGACCTCATCGAACAAATGGAGAAAGGTTTTCGGGTCACGATCAAAGATCCATTTGATAGGTCAATTGCAATTACATTTGAACTTGCGATCGAGCATCAGTTGAACCCTTGGGATATTGACCTGGCGAAATTTTCGAGTGAATATCTAAAACACGTTAAACTTGAATATGATCTGGATTTGATCACTGCAGGGCGAATTATACTCATGGCTTGGATGGTGTTGAAACTCCAGAGTGACGAAGTGCTTTTAAATGCACAGAATTTTGAAGAGAGCGAGCCGGAAGAAGATGTATATTGGCCTGAGCCCGATGGGGATTGGTTCGCGAACGACGATGATTTTGACTATACGACCGCAGTGATCACGAGCCCGAGCCCGCCGCTCCAAGAGATGGTTTGGCGTAAAGGCAAAAGGCGTGTAAGTCTCGTAGAACTAATAAATGCGTTTGAAGAGGTCAAGCGCGAAGCGAAACTTCAACGGATCTTGAACGAGAAACGCACCAAACAGCGCGCAATTGACAAAAAAATGTATCGTAGATCGATCGGTGAGAAAATGCATAAAGAGAACCTGAACGAAGAGATCAGGATCATATATGAGCGTATCTGCAAGTATGACGGTCAACCGATACCGATCAAGAACATCTACGAAGCCGAAGATATTGAGGACAAAATCACTGCTATAGTCTCATCATTATATTTAGCGCATGACCAGCGTATAAAACTATGGCAGCGTAATTTCCCGTTCGGTGAGATCTACATCAAGAACTTACACAAGGAATTAGCAGCGGCTGATGAGGACGCGTCAGCACCTGAACCTGCAGAAGGCGGCGAGTCGAAGCCGAAGCGCAAGAAACAGCCGAGGCTTGTAGTTAGCCGTAAAAGGCTTGCGGCGTAAGGCGATATTTTTTTATCAAATGCCGGGAGTATCGGGAGTATGATTATTGTGACACCTTAGACGGGAGCATCGGGAGTATCGATAATCGTAAGTCCGAGGTCCTTTTCGGGAACCGGACTCAGGACTTAGGACTCAGGATATAAGACCTTCGTTACTCCCGTTACTCCCGTTACTCCCGTTACTCCCGTTACTCCCGTACTCCCGTTATTCCCGATATTATTCATCATATATCGCTTTCGCCTATCGCCTATCGCCTATCGCCTTTCCGTATAGTATCTCCAATCTTTTTAACAATCCTTCATCCGTTTAGTGACAGCTTAAGACACTATTGAGGGAAATAATTATATAATACCAATATGAATATTGAGCACTAATAGAATATAAAAATATTTACTTCGGGGAGTACAATTGAATTCAAGCCGTGAATTAAAAATTAATAAATGCGTATACATTAACAAGTTAATGGCATCATTTCTAATTATTATTTTATTATTGATCTCAGTAAGTTTTTCTTACGCTGAAAGTCCAACCACCCCAACAAATTCTCCTTTAATAACCCAGGAGACCACAGGCGATAATTTCTATATGTATGAAAAGGACAAATTCATTTTTATACATTTAGAGGGCGACAGCCACACCATCGGTTACCTCCACGGTAAGAATCTGGCCGAGCGTGTGCAGCGTGCTCTTGATGCCTATGCACACTGCAGCCTAGACTGGCACGACCTTAGCTGGGACCAGGTACGGCGCCAGGCGATGCCATATTGGTACCATGTGCCGTCTGAATATAGGTTGGAGATCGAAGGCATTGCCGAAGGCGCGGCCGAGATGGGGGTGCAGAGCCCCGCAGGCGGCACGGTCGACTGGATCGATATACTTGGCTTGAATGCGCAGTGGGACCTGTGGTGGCGCGCCAGCCCGCCGGGCAACCCGCTATGGTGGCTGCCTTTTAATGGGGATGATCAAGTGGGAGAAGAATCTCCCCCTTTAACCCCCTCTCTTTCTTTAACGGATGGTGGGACACCGGAGGTGTCCCACAAACAGGTAAATAAAGAGGGGTCCAAGGGGATTCTCCCCCTTGATAACCCTCATCATTGCTCAGCGTTTGTTGCTACTGGTGATGCGACCAGGGATGGGGGGATCGTGTTAGGCCAGAGCCTGTGGATGCCGTATTTCCTACCGCCCGCCCATGCTATCTTCATGGATCTGGTGCCGCCGAATGGCAATCGTATTGTGATGGAAGTCACTGCCGGCATGATCTGGAGCGGGACCGAATGGTATATTAATAGTGCCGGTTTGATCGTCGCAGAAACTACATTGGGGACGGGCCCGTATATCTACGGTAACAAACCAGCCTTCGTTCGGATCCGCGAAGCCGTCCAATATGCTGACAGTATAGATGAATTTCGTGACATAATGCTGGAGGATAGTAACGGCGCATATTGCGGCGATTATATTTTGGGCGATGTTAATACCGGCGAGGCGGCGATCCTTGAGATCGGTGCATATGAATACGAGCTGGCACGTACCAAGAACGGTTTTCTGGGCTCCTGCAATTATCCCTGGGACCCCGAGGTCGCGGAAGAGATGGGTGCACCTCAGGGCTGGGATCACGGGTGCTACCCACGATATATTAGATGGGAACAGCTATCAGAGCAATACTATGGCGAGATCACAACCGAGCACGGCAAGATGTTCATTGGCGACCACTATGACACCGTCGAGGATAAGATCAATCCCTGCAGCCACACGCTCTGCGGCCATGTAGAGAACGCCTCCGGCTACCCGCACGGCTCGATGGATGCTAAGGTTACCAATTCGTCGATGGCCAAGCGCTTAGAGAGCTGGACGCGGTACGGCCATTCCTGCGGCGAGCCTTTTCTGGTCGATGCGCATCGTCAAGAGCATCCGGAATATGCATTTTCGGACCTTAGGGATATGATCGCTGGTAATTGGACCACATTTGGGCCTGTGGTCGAGGTTAATGTACAGGTGATCGACCAGGACGGCGACCCAGTCGGGGGTGCGGACGTGGAGTTCAAGTCGCGGTTAGATAATACTACATGGATTGCAACCACTAATGACATTGGACTGGCGCAATTTCAATATCACCAATGCAGCGATTATACACTTACGGTGAGCAAAAAAGATGCGCGGGAACAAGAGCATGTGATAATTACCGAGGCTGAAAATATCGAAGTCATTTTAAAATCTTCTACTGATGGTTCAATCATAGGTTCGGCCTTGCAAATCGTTATTATTCTCATTGCGATCGGGGTTGTATTGGTAGTCTTTTATTTATTAAAAACAAGATACAAAAGTAATAGACGAAGCAGCTAAATATAAAATATATTGAGCATCAAATTGAAGTTAATCCCGGTTGCCAATAAATTTTCTGGTTTTGAAAATAATTAAAATAGCTGAAATGGCAATTAGAACGATCAAGCCGAGATAGATCAGAATTTCATTCTGGTCAATATATTCAGTTTTTCTTGCACCTGTTATTATTATTGTTTTTGTTATCTCATTGTTATTTTTACCTTGAAATTGATCGTTTTGTTCTGCTATATTGTTATCTTGATCGAGGACGATCTTAACTTCATGTTTGCCACTGCGAGCTTGCCAATAAATAGTAACGAGCAGGTCATCAGTTCCATTTTGGACTCTCACAATATTTGCCGCTCTAACAAATTTATCATCAACGAATAATGCAACATTAACATTTTTTGCATCTATATCACCGAGATTTTTTATTACCAATTTTAATAAATTATTGTAAATTTTTCTTCATCGAATTAGGCAATTCAATTTCAACAATCGGGAATAGGGAATCGGCCACCCCGCCCCTCATAATTTAACACGAAGGACGCGAAGAACACGAAATCGCATTACTTGCTAAAAAAATTCTTTCGTGTTTTCGCGCTTTCGTGTTACAACTTGGGGTGGGGGGCTGTAGGATCCCAGTTCCCGTTGCTCCCATTATCAAGCTATAGTTATCATAAATTCTCCATTCATTTAAAATTAGGAGAAAATTTATATTAATAACAAATTATAAATAACCTGCCAGTTAATATAGGTATATATCAAATAGTACATTCCTCAGGGGGAGGTATATAACATGAGATATAATGCCAAAGTAGTCACTATACTAGTTTGTCTCATATTAATTAGCTCGATGTTTTTCATTGCATTTGAGGTCGAGAGCAAAAAGCCGAAAAAAAGTAAACCCAAGAACATTGACCCAAAATACAATGAATTTGTTAATGATGGCGATAATCTAACTGCGGCAATTGAATCTCTATCCGATTCAGCCTTAAAAAGGCCCGCGGCGAAGCGTATAAGATCACTTTGTAAAAAAGTAGATGCTTTTTTAAAAACAGTTCTTAATGAAGAATATTTTGAAGCCATGACGAAATTAGAAAAAGATATTCGCGGTAAAATGGATGGCAATTTTGGCGGTAAAAGCAAGAACGATTGGGTGACGGATCTACTAGCCCAGCAGCAATTAAATGCACTTATCGATGCCATCCAAGACGCCGATTATGATAACGATAACCTTACCTTTTGGGAAGAAGCTATAGATCACGGTACCGACCCTTTCAACCCCGATACCGACGGTGACGGTATGAGCGACGGCTGGGAGGTTGCGAACGGGTTCGATCCTAACGTTCCCGATGCATACATAGATTCGGACGGAGATGGGATTTCCAATGCTCAAGAGATACTTTGGGGTACGAATCCGTATAGTGCCGATACAGACAGTGATAGCAACAACGGTAATTTCGAGGATGGCACCGAAATTGCATATTGGCAAGATCTAGGTTTCAGCCTTTCCGAGGCGATCGAGCTCGCGAAGATACCGGATGTCGATAGCGACGGCCTAAAAGACGGTTATGAGGTCTATCTGGGTAGTAACTATGTCTATTGGTACGAGGCCGAGACCCAAGGCATTAGATCACCGGGCGCGACCACCCAAAATGATTACAATGCTAGTGATACCTACAATTCCGGCAACTTATCGGTAACCTGCAATTCTACGGGATGGCTCGTGAACTTCACCCATACCCCGGGCTCAACACCGCTGAACTATGTGTTGATGGTCAAGGCCAGGACCAATGTGACCGCCCCCAGGATCTTTAATGCTAATATCTCGGGTAACAGGATATTACACCAACCCAACACGCCGATATGGGTATCCTCGCCGTTATTGAAGACCCATTTTGAATGGTTTTATATGCTGAATTTCACGGCTACAGGCTCATTTCAGGTGAATTTGAGGGAAGGTTTAGTGGACCCTGCAGACCCGGCAGGGCCTGGTCCTAGTGGTTACAATGAGGTATTCATCGATAAATTAGCGTTAATAATATTTAACACTTCAGAGATCACAACCACAGATGATATCGATGATATCGTTCATTACCCACCTGGTGGCGGTAATGTTGTGGTCAATGTTACAATACCAATAACCAACGAATTTGTACCGGGTTATGTGGCTACCGGTGAATTAGATCTTACGATGCTAAAACGTAAAGTTGGTAACTCTAAAGATTGGCCGTCCAAAATAAAATTCGATGTTGGGAATGATGGTTTTATTGAATGGTCACGCTCTTTTTATCTCATTGGCCAAAGAATGCCGTTTGATTTTGCTGGCGCGCTTAATCGCTATATAAAAAATAACTCCACCCAGATAAATTCAAATGGCTACATAAATGTGCCAATAAATATCAGCTCTGGGAGTTTGGGCACGATAAAGTTGGGGAATATTACCATCCTCGTACTGCCAAACGCATCTGACCCCTTGGACCCAGACACTGATTCTGACGGGCTTATGGACGGTGCGGAACTCACTGCGGGAACTGGCGCGATCAATGCCGACTCTGATAACGACTTACTGAACGATTCCGCAGAACAAGCCACCGGAGGTTCATCTTCGCAAGTTACCACAACGGACGACACCGACGACCTTGTCGAGCTCCAAGCATCTAGCGGTGGCGCCAAGCTCGTCAACCTAACAATACCAGTCCAGACCCAAGCAGTCCCAGGCTATGTTACCTCTGCAGTAATGAATCTGACCGGTCAAACCTACTCCGGCCAGTATCCATCCGATATTACCTTCGATATAGGTGATGACGGTGTGCTCGAATGGAACTTTACCGGCACTTACCAATCAAATCTCACAATGCCGGATTTTGCGGGACCGATCAATAACTTCACCTTCCAAAATCCTAATTTGATCGATACATCCGGTAATATTAAAGTTCCTTTGAGGATCAGTTCGACCTCGCAAGGAAATATCAGTTTGACCGATATATTAGTACAAGTAGACCCTGATCATTCCGACCAACTTATTGCGGACACTGATTCGGATGGGTTGATTGATGGCGAGGAAGCTGCAAATGGGTTGGGTAGATCCGACCCCGATTCCGATAACGACCTTATGCTGGACGGCTATGAAATGGACGGCGGCGGCCAGAACCTTCAAGATCCTTTTGTGAATAACAAAGCCTTTGCATTCCACCTTAAAGTGTCGTTTGATTTCAGGGTGAATTGGACCTATTTGAATTTGTGGATCAAAGCCATGCGCAACCTGTCAAATTATATATATGATGTAACTGACGGCTACATGGTCATCGGGAACGTCGAATTTTACGATAATAAAGAAAACTGGGACGGATCCGATATTAGAGTCTATTTTGATAATACACAAATACCGACTGGTTGGCCTGTGGTCAAGGATTCATGGATACATATACCTAGATATTTCAATATAAGTAAAAATACCATGGCAGGGGCCTTAGCAGCCGGCGACCCGGACCAGTTAAATTATACTGCGATGTTGGCCCATGAGTTCTCGCATTATCGGTTCTATCTATTAGATGAATATCGTAATGCTGCAAAGGGTGCTTATTATAGTATTGGCGATACCAAAGATGAAGCCCCGAAATGTCTGATGAACAATCCTCTTTGGATACAGGATTTCACAGTTCACAATACCTCAGAACATAGTACACCACTTGATTATTTCTATTACAATACAACTGGTTATAGCGATACTGATACGATCAACACCTCCGACGACGACCTGGATACCGAGCAGTTCCTCAATAATGGCGGCTCATCTTGGGAAACTATCTTCAGGATGTATAATTCGGTTAATGGGACGTATATGCCAGCTGTGAGGTTTGACTTAGATAACGATAATATTACCGACACCGCCGCAGATCTGGATTGTGACGGCACACCTGATGTATTGGAAAAATATGTGACTAAACCCGGCCCGCACAAAAATGTCGGTCTGAATCTGACCTATGATGTGCATTTTACACCCTTATCAATTCCCGCCTGGTATACCGAGCGGCGGTTGACGACTGCGCTTGGCGGCGCCCACAATCCCAAGATCGGTGCGAAAGGCAATAACCTCTATGTGGTCTGGTGGGACCAGCGCAACAAAGGAACCGGGGTTGGCGGGTTCGACGGCGATATTTTCATGCGTACCAGCATTAACGGCGGCCAAACTTGGTTCACATCTACTCAAATTTCAACCACATCTTCTGCTGCCCATCCTGAAATTGCTGTGACGAACATGAATGTGCCGAATGTGGTGTGGCATACTGCCATAGCACCGAATAATTTCGAAATATTTTTTTATAACCCAATTCTTGGCACGGAATTACAATTAACCACCGGCAGTACATACTACCTCCGCCCGAAGATCGCGGTTTCGGGAATTTATGTACATGTAATTTTCTCGGATATTTGGAACAATCTCTATTATATGCGAAGCAATAATAACGGCCTGCTCGGCACTTGGAGCACCCCAACAATTCTTGCAACAACCCAATTCCAATTCTCGTGGCTCGATATAGAAGCGGTCGGCAGCAGTGTTCATATAGTCTGGACCGATTCACGGCACATCGGCTCGCCACCACCCCCTTATCCCAATTATGAGATCTATTATCGTAACAGTACAAATAACGGCGCGAATTGGAATACTGCAGTAAGGTTAACCGCAGCCGCCAATCAATCCTATATGCCTGTGATTGTCAGCACTCAGAACAACCTGAACGTGTTCTGGTTCGAGGATCGGAATGCAACCTCCGAGCTCTATCTTAATTTCAGTACAACTAACAATGGAGTTTGGCGCAACACCGACACGCCGATAATTACCCAACCCACCAGCAGATCTTCCACCGGCTACGCTGCATCTAGCAACAATACCTATCTCCATCTGGCATGGATGGATTACAGAAATGGGCTGCCCGGTCAGTATGATATATATTATAATCGCAGCGCGGATGAAGGCAGCAGCTGGCAGACCAGCGACACCCAGATAACCGTCACGCGCACATGCCAGAACCCCGATATAATTGCCACCAACGGCCGGGTCTATTTCGTGTGGGAAGACCACCGGCAAGGCTACGGCTGGAGCGAGATTTATTTACGATTTTTCTAAAATCTTGATTGATTTGGGAATGGGAAATCGACCGCCTCGCCCCCAGAATTTAACACAAAAGTACTTAATTAATATATTTTAGAATTTTCAACCGCTAAGAACACTGAAACCCCTTCTGCGAGTTCAGCGTCTTCAGCGGTTTATAATTTTAAGTTAAAATAAGGAGTGGGAGGCTGTCGAATCCCGATTCCCGAAAAAACCAGTTTCATTCATGCCCCAGCCGCAGGATAACACAGCGCTTCACGGCCCTGTTTTTCGACATAGATAAACCCTGCATCCTTGAGGATCTTAACGTGATAGCTGATCACCTTGCGTGCCACGCCAACGTTGGCCGCGATATTGCGCTGGGAGATGCCCGGGTCGGTCTTGATACGATTCATTATCCGCTCCTGAAGCGCGCTCAAGATCAGCTTGACATCGATCTTCGCATCCATCGGATAGAACCGGCGGTACTGACCGTCCTGACGGCTCTTGATATATTCGCCCCGTTCGAGTGTATTGAGGTGATAGGCGATCACCCCGACCTCCAACCCCAGCGTCTTTTGGATGCCGCGGAAATGCTCGCCCGGGTTCTCTTTGATATAATTATAGATCTTCTCGCGACGCTTGTGGTCCAGTAACCGTTTCTGGCGGATTCTAGTGTAGGCTGCAAGACCTACTACAATTAGTGTGATAATTACAATAAAAATTAGAAGTGCACACATTGAGCTCTCACTATCCTTTTTACCCAGACCTAATAGATCTTCTACATCGTCATCTTCTGGCTCGGATAACTTAGTAGATGCAGAAGGATTTTTTTCCGCATTATCCCCGATACCATCCCCATCGCTATCCCGCCAATCATTAGGGTCGTCCGGGAATTCGTCGATATAATCCGGGTAGCCGTCGCCGTCCGTATCGTCCGGGGGCGGTGAGACCGGCACTTGATCCGCATCACCATCATTCGGGTCTTCGGACGACGGTGGTTTGATCTCGACCAACAGTGAGGTATACGGCGTAACAAAACCATATTCTAACGCTAAATTAGTAACATTCTCGACCAGGCTATCGTTCTCGCCATTAATTGTGATCTCATCTAACAGCGCCATAATTTTAGCATAAGCCCAGAACCGTGGTATGAAGCTGTGGTTCGAATCGTCTTCCAACTCAAAGATCTCCTCAAAGGTCTGCATACCGTCCCACGAGGTCGCATCGACCGTTGATTTGATATATCGCGATGCACCGTTATATTTACCCACCACCACGACCTCGGTACCTTCAAACAACTGCGCGACCTCGGTCGGATAGATCTCGTAAGTACCGCCCGAATAGGTAAATTTCAGATCTTTAAGCAGCGGCGTTGAAATGGTATCATAGAAACCCGTGATCTGCTCGCTGGCGTCCTCGCCTTCGTAGATGCGTAGCGCGAGCCCGTAGTTCTCAAGCGCCATGGCTTTAAGGAATTCGAAATCGACATCGAAACCGAACCCGAGACAGAAGACCGCAACATCCGCAGTATTTGCAGTTTTGACATTATCGCGGATGGTAAGGGTGTTGGTTGTACCGGCTGTGGGCAGCCCATCCGTTAACATTACAATAATAGGTACTTTGGTTTCGGAATACTCGAACATCCCTAATGCAGTTAACATAGCCTCATCAATGTTGGTGCTGCCCTGTGCATTAATATTGTAAATATAATCCACTGCATCATTCTTGTTCGTTTCACTTGCACCGATCAATTCGGTTTGATATTCGCGAATTACACTATCAAAAATGATCAAGTTGAACCTATCATTGGGATGTAGCTCGTTGATGATCTCGTCAAAAGCGACCTTTAATTGGTTGATCTTCTCGCCCTGCATCGAGCCCGATTTATCGAGCACGAATATGATATCCTTATCCATTATCTGACCGCCGAGCTCGTCGAGCTGCGGTGAGAATATATGGAAGAAATATTCAGCGGTGCCGTCATCATAATTTAGCATTGTACCATTGATTGGCGGTGCAGCAATTTCATAGTTCATAATGAAATCCTTTGTCGGTGTGAACGAATTTGCGTTGAATAACACCCAGGTCTCCCAGGGCGATTTGTTGATCACACTCGTGTCTGCGTTATAGTTCGCGATATCGACGCTATTGACCTTTAAGTTCGATCTCAATTTAATATTAAAAGAAACGCTTTTGATGCTGCGGTCGATATTGCCGCCCGTTAGCGGTAATAGATATTCATAACCGCCCAGCGACTTCGCGATGTACTGTTCGTATCTTAAACCCACAATTATTGATTGATAGGCCGACAGGCTCACAGAATACGAAAACACATTTTTGCCTTTGGCTTCTACCAGCCCGGCGTCCGACCCATTCACAACTGCCTCTTGATATTTCTGCTCGCCAACATCTTTGGGCACGATCTCGGCATAGTAGGTGTTATTACCGATCGTCAGCGAGAAATTCGAAATGAACGCTTTCTCCGGTATCTCGAACGTAAAGGTCTCGTCGATCGCGTAATCGTAAGGATTGACAAATTTTTCGGTTATCTCTGTAGTTGCATAATTATTATCGATCTCAGCCTCGATCATCAAATATTCGATCTCGGGCGCATCCCCTCTGGAGACGCGCGCGGCGGCTGCCGTCGTGGTAGCGACCGCCAAGCACGAGCACAGGATCAGTCCCAGCACCCCCAATAGCACCATATATCTTCTCATTCCAACACATTTGGCAGGTATGGGCGAAGAACTTAATATAGATTGTTTCACACTCATCACAATTACCTCCTAAACAACAAAAAAATACGAATATGTATATAAAGTAATTCTGGTACACTTTTAGGCCTATTATATAAAGGTATTGGTACACTTTGACACGGGGTGGTAAAATAAGTTTGGAGTTTGGAGTTTGAAGTTTGTAGTGTATGGAATGGGAACCTACA
>CBDVCJ010000052.1:0-17868 GCA_965372445.1 uncultured Thermoplasmata archaeon
TACGGGTACATTCGTACCCTCATGCTCTCGACCTTCGGTCTTCGAACATACGGGCTTCCTAACCGTAACCTTGAAATCAATATTATAGCAAAATTTCGATCTTCAGTAAACTTAATATCAATTAACAGTATTTACTAATAAAATCGGGGGTTTAAATATGGTAATATTTCTATGTTTGGGAGTTATTATCGTTATAGTAATCGTGCTTATGATCATGATGTATGTTCATTATTACAACAAGATCATTCGGATGGAGAACCGGATCGACAATTCTTATGCCCAGATCGATGTGCAGCTCCAGCGCCGCACCGACTTGATACCGAACCTGATAGAGACTGTAAAGGGCTACATGAAACACGAGAAAGGAGTACTTGAAAGTGTAACCAAGGCCCGAACCTCTTTAATGAACGCCAAGACACCGCAGGAGAATGTCGATGCCGATAATATGTTGACCGGCGCGTTAAAGACACTGTTCGCAGTCTCGGAGAATTATCCGGACCTTAAGGCCAATACGAACTTCTTACAGCTTCAGGACGAGCTCGCGCATACCGAGAATAAAGTCGCATATGCCAGGCAGCATTACAACGATAGTGTTCTGGGTTACAACAACTCGATCGAGACCTTTCCTGGTGTGACGATCGCCAAAATGATGGGGCGTAAACAGCGCGAGATGTTGAGGATACCTGAAGCGAAAAAAGAACTTCCAAAGGTCAAGTTCTAATTTGAAGGGGGATTGCCAGACCTATGGAAGAACAGATGATGATGGAAGACCATATCGCAAAAAACAAACGCGAAACTGTGGTTTTGATCATAGTAATGTTCTTGATCCTGATGGGATTAGTGGCTGCAATTGCCATCATACTTGGAATGCCAATAATAATTGCACTAATAATCGCTATCCCAATTGCACTAATATATGTCGGTGCAACTTATTCTTTTTCGGTACAAAGTGTATTGAAAGCAGCCAAAGCACGACCAGCTAACCCATCAAATAGAAATGAGAAATTATTGATCTACAAGGTCGAAGAAATGTCGATTGCCGCGGGGCTCCCGACCCCGAAGGTATATGTACAGGATTCTCAAGATATCAATGCGTTTGCCACCGGCAAGAAACCCGAAGAGTCAGTGATCTGCTGCACGACCGGCGCACTCGAGCAATTGAATAATGAAGAGCTGGAAGGTGTAATGGCGCACGAGATGAGCCATATCAAGAACAATGATATACTCGTGGCGACGGTTGCCGTGGGCGTGGTGGGCGCGATCGCGCTGATCGCCGAGATCGTGATCTATATCATATGGTTTGGCGGTGCCAGGGGCGGCAGTAGAAGAGGTGGTGGTGGCGAAGGGGCACTTATACTATTGATACTAGCGATAATATTCATTATACTCGCGCCGATATTTTCGCGATTAACGTACCTGGCGATCTCGCGCAAACGTGAATATCTGGCCGATGCAAACGGTGCGTATTTAACCCGCAACCCTGACGGGTTGGCAGGCGCGTTAGCGAAGATCAAGGGCGACCTTCCGGACGATCCAAAAGGTTCCAAGACCGTTGCACCGCTTTATATTGCCAATCCTTTCAAGCGCGCGCTCAAGGATTCGGTCTGGTCCACCCACCCACCAATTGACGAGAGGATCAAAAGGCTAAAGTCGATGTAAGTATGGTATTTTAGAAGTTATAATAAATAAAGGTCGATATATTTAGGGGTCTGCGGCAATGAACTTCGTTCATTACCTCGGGCTAAAAATTCCTAACAGAATTTTTACCCCTGCGGTAATTAGCTTCGCAAATTACCTCACCCTAAAAAACCCTTCGGCTTTTTTACGGCTGTGGCAACTTACTTCGTCAAGTTGCCTCACTTTGTAAAACCCTTCGGCTTTTTCAAAGCAGGGGTTAGAGGCTAGGGTTCAGGGTACTCATTGACCTTTCTTAATTTTCTCCTCAGATTTCTTCTTCTCCAAGGCTTTTCTAAGCCCCAATAACATTTTCCCAATCTCTTCTTATTTGGTTTTTGTATCATTATACTCGTCTCTATTTAAAAAATTAAGATCCTTTGATAACATTATATAGACTTCCAATTCGTTGCACGATCCAATAGCGATTGTAACATAGTGAATATATCCATTCAGACTTTGTCGACTATAACCTTCCGCAATATTTCCAATTATTGAAACTGAAGCTCTTTTCATCTGTGAACATAAGCCATATTTTTCTTCCTTTGGCTATTTATCCGTAACCCTATAAATTTTCAATGTCAATATATATGCTTTCTTCCATACATCTAAGTTAAAATATCCGTTCAACATTTTAATTTCTCCAAATTTTTTAAACTTGCCTCACATGCCTAAATTACCACAGAAAAACCTTTTTATCGCTTTTAGTGATACGGTACTTCAATGGATAGTATTTCAGGGGATAATCAGTTATTTGATAGTATCGACGAGATCAAGCTGGCAAAGTCTGAACAATTGAAATATGTGAAAAGCCTAGGCAAAGGCAAAGCTGCGCGTGTCGAGCTTGTGAGGGACAGTCAAGAGCGTTTTATAGCCGAAAAGCAATTTACATGCGGCAGCGCTCTAACGCGCTGGTTATATAAATTATCGTTTCAGGCACCGCTGGCGTATAGAAATAATGTTAATGCAGCAGCAACTGCATTTTACACAAGACAGGTTATTAGGGATCTTACTGATTTCTGGTTCGGCTCACCAAGAGTGGCCGAGGCCAAATATATCCGATGGGATAGTGAAAATGAAGGCTGGGTGCTTGGTACCGAATACATTAAAGGCCGCGGACCCGACCCGAACTTAAGAGATACCAAATTCGAGATATTTGAGCTTATTTCTTATATGGATAAATTAATGGAGCACTTATATGAGGCTGGATTATATGGTCCCATGTGGCAAGCAGATAAGAGGTTAAGTGTGCCGACCAGCAATTTTCTATTGAATGAAAAAAATGAATGGATATGGGTCGATCTTGAATCCGCGGTACCGGCTCTTAGGCTTTTAAGAAATAGCCCATATTTACGCGAGGCGCGCAAGAAAGGTTTTGTGCCATTATTTGGCGATATTGATTTCGAAAAGCTGGCCAGGTATATTGAAAAGCACCAACTAAAACTCTCGAAATATCCTGCTTTACTAAAAAACATCGAAAGACTTGAACATTATATGCGTGCCTGGAAAGAGAGCGAGTTGGCAATTTTCAGGAATCGTAAAAATGGTCAAGCCCGATTTTTTAATGAAATGGAACTGAAAAATAATGTAATCGAACAATACGTAACCACCTGGAAAAAAGAATATACCATTTCCCAAAAAACGGAGAATCGAGTACGGAAATCTTTCGGAATGCTATTATTGCTATTGATCTTTGCCGATATCGTTGCTCTTGTAACCAGTAAAAAGTATCATGCACATTGGATAGAAAATAAATATAGAAAGCTAGAACATAAAGATCGTATCCCGCGTGGCTATCGTGAAAAACTTTTGGCCAATCTAATTTTATCTAAATTAGTGTTCAAAGAGTTACAGTACTGGCTCAACGCCCCGGAGATTAAGGTCAAGTATAAACAGTTCGGTGATTTTTATTTAGAGCAGAAGACCAAAGAATGGGCTGGTTTGGGGAGGCTGACACTCAAAGAAAGATGGGAACTGAAAACGGGTCTGAAGGAATCGTCGGTCTATCTTAGAGGGTTTGGCTATCATCTATTTTTGAAACCCTTTTCCATTTATTTTAATACAATATCAATTGGCGGTGCAATAATCACCGGCACCTGGGAGCCCTTGCTGATAATGTTCATTATGCCGATCCTGCGAGATATCGCGACTGTGATACTGTGGGTTCAAGAGCGTCTTAAGGGCAATAAGATAAGGGTTGGTACTGCATTCGCAGTCGGGTCGATCACCAAGGTCGGGATCCTGGCGTTTCCAGCCCAGATGTATCACCGCCAGCGCGAGATCTTCAGGTTGATCACCAATAATATGGCCGCGGGTACCGCTGTTAGGGTGCCGATCTTTGGCGAGACAAATTCCACAATTGAGCATTGGTTCATCAGACATAACCCGTTTCGTGCGCACAAACGTGAAGCGCCAGAATTAGATTATGTAAAAAAGACGAAGGATAGTATTACTCATCCAATTAATTAAACGTAAAAAGATGCGATATGATTGGCAAAACAAGTCTATGGATTCGGGAATTGGGAATCGATTCCCCCCACCCCAATGAGCTCCAAAAAAAACGGATTAATTTGAAATAAATTGTTTTCACACTGATTCGTTTTATTCGTATATATCTATCAAAATAGAGGGGAGGGAGCCCATTCCCCATCCCCGTGAAAAATCCCACGACTCCACGACTCCATGACGCCGTAGACTCCATAGACTTAAATGTGTGATAATTATGAGCGATAAATCCAAAGATTTCGATAAGCTCGGTCTTAATAGATCCTGGGATGAATTTTATAGGCTTGACCCTCAAGAGATCTCATTGAAGGCTGGTGTCGAATTCGATGAAGGTGTTGGTGAGTTATATATACCTTTTTATGAAGACGACTATAAAATAACTTTACCGGAGCGAGTTGTAAGATCTCGAGCGACAGATGAGGAATTGAACCCGTTCTTTTCTGTAATTATTATACATTATTTGGTAGGTGCACAAGATCTACTGTTGTCATCTAAATTAATATCATTCCGCGAATTGTATGGCGGCTCTGTATATTATGATGCATTTTATAACCGTGCAGTAAGAGCGATCGCCACGCACTTCAAAGACGAGCCAGAGCTATTGCACAAAGCTGCAGCGCCCATGTCGCCTAAAAAGATTAATAAAGGGGATTGTGCTGTTGAGATCTCGGTTTTGCCAAAACTGCCATTAACCGTAATTATTTGGAAAGGTGATGAGGAAGTGCCGGGCTCGGCAAACATACTTTTTGACTCCACTGCGAACAAGCATCTTCCTACTGAAGATCTAGCGGCGATCGGCGAATTACTGGCAAAAAAATTAGTTGCGAATTTGGAAAAGTTATAAATTAATTGCCAAATTTCAAGAATCATTTTCTTCTAAGTGGTAAGAATGTTATATGGCTGCCATTGTGGATTGGAGATTTCCTTCGGAAAGGCGAAAGACGGATGAAATATTATTGCCTCTTGCGGTAACTTGGCGAAGCATATTACCGTAAGTGGCTTTGATTCATCTTCCGCCTATCGCCTTTCAAGGGGAATCTGTAATCCGTAATAACCACTTACCACTTATACTGATTACTCTTCCCAGTCAGCCTCATCTTCCTCTTCTTCATCCGACCAATCGGCTTCCTCTTCGTCTTCATCCGTATCATAATCTTCTTCAGGATATCGGTCTTCATCCCAATCGATCTGGGCCTTTTGGGCTGCACCCGGGGCGCGCCCGCTCCTTCGGGACGGCGGTCCTCGGTCTCCTGCCCGCTCCTGCGCACCTGGATACTGTGGTGGCGCAGCACGGCCGCGTCGCGAATCTGGGGTGTCATACCTTTGGTCCTCATCGTAATAGTCGTAAGGTTCCTCGGCATAGAAAGCCTTTGCGTCGCGCTTCTTTCGATCCAAAACCAGTGCCACAATGACAATTACTATAATGATACTTATTATTGCAATTAATATTATCATCCAAAACAGGCTAAATAACTGCAGCTCCTTATCATCATCCTCTTTCTTGGATTTGGGTTTGTAGGGATTGATCGTTGGGCCGGTGTGATTGCCAATATCACCGTTCGCAAGCTCCAACCCGTCATATGCCACGAACCTAAAGGTATGGTTGCCGGTTCCAAGCAACACGGCATCGAGCGTTATTGTAAAAAGCGCCCCATCACGATAGTCATTATCACTAGAATTCGCTTGGGATAATGTAAAAACACTTTCACCGATGAGCAAATGGACATAGCCATCACCAGTAGGTGCATCGTTATCTTTATCATAATATTCAACAGTGAACGTGTAATTAATTTTATCTGTTCCCTCTGCAGGCTCCACACTACCGTTTTTTAGAACCGGTGCAGAATTTTTTTTCATTGGTTGTAATACTGTAATATTTACGCTATCCCACCCGTCACTCCAGGTCAGGTTGTTATCCATAACTCGTAATTGAATGATGTATAGCCCGTCTACAGTGGGTGTGAAGCTCGGTGCACTGGAATTGGCATTCTCAAATGTTACGTTATAGGTGATGCATTTCCATTCGTAGCCAATAATATTACCGTCTTCATCCAACGAGCCAGTACCATTTAAGGTGACGGTCGTGTTCACTTCGACCGTATAATCCTCGCCGGCATCGGGAAGCGGTGGGAGATTAAGTGAAATAACTGAAATATTGATAATTTTGGTAGCAATACCGCCATTCCCATCCTCGAGCTTGAATTCAACTTCATAAATACCGACATCGTTCTTGGTCGTTACCCAATACACTTCTCCGGTTTCGGGGTCGATCTCGAACTTATCGCTATCTTCGCTGAAATTCAAAATATCAACAGGGTCGGTATCGGGGTCGCTGGCAGTAGCATAAAACCACAGCACCTCACCGGCATAGACACTTTTATCACTAAGGTTGCCAAGCGTTGGGGGGTGGTTGACGGCATAGAAATTATGAGAAATTATACCGGACACGCCCCCATAGTCATCCTTTGCATTGAGCTCTAAATAGTATGTATTATTGCCAGTCCCGTATCGTAATTTTGGGGTTTGATTAAAATATGATAATTTCGTGATGTTATCATCTACGATCAAGTTTCCTGTAATACTGGATTCACCCTCCCAGATCGAAATGTGGTAGGTTAGAACATCGTCATCCGGGTCCGAGCCGGGCAGCCATGTAATATTTGGAGTTAGGTTATGGGTCTCTATCGGTCCGATCCCAGAAGGCGGGGTTGGCATCTGGTTGGATTGAAGTATTAATGTTTCGGTTTTACTTTCACTTAGTTCCGTTACCAAATTTCCGGGATGGAAACTGGCTTTCTCGGCTATTATTGTATGGGGTGTGCCCGGGTTGAGTTCGCTTACACCATCACTATCTCGGTCTTCTTCAATATATTCAATACATCTGATCCAATTTCTTTGGCCGTTAGAAGGAGTGTTTAACTTATATTTTTCAATGTTCGAACTATTGTATATAGTGACGTTCGCATCTTCAATTGGCGCATCAAGATCATCTGTAACCTTAAGATGTAAATACCACATCATAGTTAATTGCGAATCTTTATCAACTGATCTCTGGCCGATCGAGCTATTGAGCGATGTGGCTTTGGAATTCACCAACGAAAGAGTTATACCCGACGAATTCTCGATCATCACGATATCATCCGTCAGCTCGATCTGAGTGACTTTGACAGCATATGAATCCAAAACAAATACGCCAAACTCAACAACATTCGAGATCAGGTTGTCTTCTATATCGATATCGCTGGATCCCAAACACATAATGCCATATGAAAAATTCTCGATCGTATTGTTATTAGCCTTACTTTTCGAAATGCCGGTGTTCTTATCAAAATGAATACCGTATATGCTTTCGCCTGCTCGTGTCGCCATGTTCAATGGTAGCCCGTAAATATTGTTATCCTCAATACTAACAACCGACTCGCCGTCAACATAAACCCCTGTACAGTCCTCTTCAACAGAGATATTGTTCTCAGATATTTTAGGCGACGCACCATTACTCGAAATACCTATACCATTTGAATAAACCAGTATCTCGTTATTTGAGATCGTTGGTGACGAGGTCTCATTACATTTTATTGCGTAACCCTCCGAGCCTGTAGCGAGTTCACCCGAGGTAATGTCGTTATCTTGGATCGTCGGTGATGACCCGTTAAAACAGGCGATACCGATCTGAGCCCTAGGTGCAACTATTGTATTATCATCTATCAGTGAATCGGAATTATCGCAACTTATGCCTACCAACCCATTCCCCAAAATATCATTTCCGTGGATGTCCGGCGAAGATTCGGTAAGGTTGATACCACCCAACAGATTGTTTTCGATCGTGTTACCTAAAATCTCGGTGTTGGTGTTGGACCACCCTAAGATACCCAAACCATTACCTTTGATCTCGTTGTTCTGGAGTGTACCATCGGCTTGGTACAGACCGATGCCCACACCGTTATTGATAATATTATTATTGGCGATTATTGGGTTGGCTGGTATAATCGCGGATAAGGAAATAACTGTTATTCCAACGAGGTTGTAGCCCTGACGGGTTGAAATATTATTGTATTTGATTATGGGGTCATCCATATCCACACGGATGCCGACCGAGCAATTCGTAAAATTATTGCCGATGATCTCAGGGCTTTGTGTAAAAATAAAATCAGGCGCGCAATATATACCTGCATTTTCATAGATCCTGGTAAGATTACCTTCAATTAATGTACTGTGGATCTTGGGTTGTGAACCCATACATGTGATCGCAAAGCCCTTGAACTTTCTTATTATGGACCTTTTAATTATCACCGAATCGGACCGTATCTCGATACCGCCAACTTCGGCTTTCAACGGGTCGACCTCCAGCACGCCAATACCCCATAGATCCGTGACCGTACATCGGGCCAGCGTCATCGTCCCATTGACTTTGAACTTATAAGTAAATCTTGAGTTTATGCTGCGGATCGTAGTCCTAGAGCCGGTGAGCTCACCGTTGGAGGCATTAACTTGGATCATATATTGACCGTCAGTACTGCAGTTCATTATCAACCTCACATTGATCATCGTTAATGTACCGGTAGGCGCGACATATAAATTGCCGGTTAGAATGATCGTGTCGCCGTTGAAGAACTCGTTGCCGGTAACAACCCAATTACCGTTCTTTTTTATGGTTGCACGGGAACGGGTCCCGCTAGAACTTTTGAAGGGTTGACCGTCAAATTCCTCAACTGATGGCTCTTCAAAGACAAGAGTAGCAGAATCTGCAATTGTTACTGAACCCAAACAAAATATTACCATAAGTATAAGGAAATATTTGCTAAATCCTGGATTGAACATATTCAAAAATCCCCCATTTGAATTTGATGATAAATATTGATTTGACTTTAAAAAGGTTTTGACGATATTTATCTTATGTAGTGGTTATCGGGAACACGGGAGTGCAGGAACACGGGAGCACGGTGGCAATTTAGTGTCCCCCTATAAACCGCTGAGTACGCTGAATACGCTGAATTTTATTTGCATATGTGGATTCCGGATTCTAGTTTCGAGATTCGGGGTGACCTATTGAAAAGCAAAACGTGAAAGACGAAAAGGACCTCGTGGGGATTTAAATCTAGAATCCAAAACCTGGAATCCACAAGAAAATTCAGTGATCTCAGCGTCTTCAGCGGTTGAAATTGGGGGGCGGTGTGTTCGGTTCCCGGCTCCCGAGCTCCCGATGCTCCCGATTGATGGCAACCAATAATAACAATTATAAACCAAAATGGCATTACCCCGAATTATATTTAAAGGGGTTTGAGATTTGGCGAAGAGAAAAACCAAAACCGGAGCAATCAGCAAAACCAAACTTGAAGAATTGAAATTGATCGCATTAATGACGCGGGTATGGATAATCAATATGACCCATAAAGCGGGTTCGGGGCATCCCGGTGGTTCATTATCTGCGACCGATATTTTAACCGCCCTTTATTTTAACGTTATGGATCACGACCCCAAAAGCCTCGAATGGGAGGACCGTGACCGATTCGTTCTGAGTAAAGGTCATGCCGCGCCAGCACTTTATGCATGTCTTGCCCAAGCGGGATATTTTGATAAGAATGTTCTATTAGATTTTTTGAAAAACAATTATGAAAAATTCCATAATGAATTCATAAATAGTAAGATCTTCAGCGACCTAGAAAACGGTAAGAATTTTCCATTAGAATTATTAATGACCTTGAGAAAATTAGGGTCACCGCTCCAAGGCCATCCTGATATGACCAAGACACCTGGTGTTGAAGCCTCCACGGGCTCTGAAGGTCAAGGGCTATCGATCGCTATTGGAATGGCGCTCGCAGGTAAATTAAATAAAAAAGATTATCGTGTTTATGTTATGTTAGGCGATGGTGAAATGGATTGCGGACAAATTTGGGAAGCTGCAATGGCTGCTGCGTTTTTTAAGGTCAATAATCTAACGGCAATAATTGATAGAAACAAATTACAATTAGATGGCAAAACCAAAGATATTATGGAAATTGAGCCATTAAAATCTAAATGGTTAAAGTTTGGTTGGAATGTAATTGAAATAAATGGTCATAGCATAAAAAGTATACTAAAAGCTGTCAAAGCCGCACAAAAACTAAAAAAGAGGCCGACCGTCATAATCGCAAATACAACAAAGGGCAAAGGTGTAAAAGACATGGAAAACAACCCATTATTCCATGGAAAGGCTCCTGATAGCCTTGAATATCTTGATGCATTTGATAGATTTTTAAAACGAATCAAGAATCGAAAATTAGCGTTGATTAGTAAAAAAAATACTGAAATAATGAAAAAGACATTAAAAATAACACATGAACATATGAAAAATATCACTGATGAAGAAATAATAAAAGATGCCAGAAGGAAACAAAAGAATATTGATGAGTATTTAGAACGTAAAAAGAAATTAATCAAAAAGATTGGTAATTTGAGGAATAAATTATGAATTATTATCATTGGGCCTGCAAAGGCCAACGAAAGGCTTGGTCTGAAGCGTTATTTAAGTTAGGTGGAGAGTACGAGGATATAGTTGTAGTAACAGCGGACCTTTCAACTTCAGTTGGCACAACAAAATTTCGTAAAAAATATCCACTTAGACATTTCAATGTCGGTATAGCTGAACAGAATATGATCAGTATTGCTGCAGGTCTTGCATCAAGTGGAAAAATTGTATTTGCAACTACTTTTGCCGCTTTCGGGACAGGCAGAGTTTATGACCAAATTAGACAATCAGTTGCTTATCCAAATTTAAATGTCAAGATCATCGCTACACATGGTGGCATAACAGTAGGAGGGGATGGTGCGACGCATCAAATGATTGAGGATTTTGCACTTATCCGCGCATTACCAAATATGAGAGTAATTGTGCCTGCAGATGGCCTCGAGACCTTTAAAGCAATTCACGCTATGATAGAGCCCGAGTGGAAAGGGCCTTTTTATCTACGGATGGGTAGAGTGGATGTACCTGAAATTACTAAAGATAATGATAAATTTGTGATTGGAAAGGCCTCAATATTAAAGCGTGGCAAAGATATTACCTTAATAGGCACAGGAATAACAGTATCAAGATGCCTAAGGGCTTATGAAATACTTCAAGAGGATCATGGTATTGGGGCTTCGATTATTAATATGAGCACCCTAAAACCAATTGACAAAAAGGCAATAATAAACGCAGCCAAAAGAACTGGAGCAATCGTAACAGCAGAAGAACATACTATTATGGGTGGTCTAGGTAGTGCAGTTGCAAGTGTAGTTTGCGAAAATTGTCCAGTACCTATGAAGATGATTGGAATTGAGGATAAATTTGGTGAAAGTGGCGAGTCAATCCGATTAATGGAAAGGTTTGGATTGACTGAAGATAATATAGTTAAAGCTGCACTTGAGTTAAAGAAAAAGAAAAAATGAATTTTGCTATTTATTTTTTATTGCTTTAATTATTTCGTTTGTAATATCAATATTTGCTTCTCGTCTATTAATTGTATTCGATAAATAGAGCTTGGAATATTTACTTTTAACTCTCTTGATACCCTTAGAGAGAACTCCATGTGTTATTAACGCCACTATGTCTTTACTACCACATTTTTTACACTCATCATAGAACTCAACCATTGTACCGCCAGTTTCAATAATATCATCTTCACACCCGATATACTGATTACAAACAGTATCTTTAAACTTTTTATCACTCCGAACATTTTTGTGATGTGAATCGAGCCTCTTCATTTTTGTGCCTTTTACATTGAATCTTCGCGTTGCACCCAAATCAGGCCCTTGGAAGATCACACCTGGAAAATCTTTTTTTGCGGCTTGTTTTAATAATGGCATTACAGGAATATCTTTTATTGGATATTTTTTAACCCATCTTCTACCCTTAAAGTGAGAGTCAATGATGTAGATTTTTTTCACTTTGTAATATTCAACCAATTCTTTGATAAGATTTTCAGCGACATTAGCTTCACCGCCCCTAAATCGTTTATCCTGCATGCCATATGGAAAATATGTGAAGAACACCTCGATTGATCTTACATTCTTTTCATTTAAGATCTCTAAGACCATCTTTAACTCCATTAAACCTTTATCTGGCTTTGGCGCGCCTGCATGGAGTACTATTGCTCTGTCACTATCTTCTCTAAATCTTGAAAGTCTAACATAAACCTCATCATCCGGAAAAAATCGTTTTCCATCTTTGTTCATATCAATGAATTTAACTTTAAAATCTCGGTTGGTTTGTAATCTTTTTCCGAGATGCTCGGCGGCGGTCGTAGGAATAATGTAGATCATTGATTATGCATATGCTAATAAAAAACATAAAATTTTTGGGTTATTGTTTAATATTGTTCTAAAATCTCAATCCTTCCTCCGCCGGTCCTCCACCCTATGCGTCGCAGTCTTAGCCTCGCCCGCAACCGAGCGCGGCAATGTGTCAGGTTCAACCAATTCAATTACCGCCCTCAACCCGACCACGCTTTTCAACTCTCGCTGCAAGATACCGCTTAATTTTGAAGCTTTGGCTTTATCTTTCAAAGTCTTCTTATCTTTAACTTCGCTCTTGACGGTTAATCTATCCAACCCTTTGACGCTTTCGATCACCATCCTGAAATTGACCCCGATCTCAGGGTGGCGCATCAGCACCTCTTCGACCTGGGAGGGATACACAATAAACCCACCGACCGAGACCGAATCGTCAGTTCTGCCTTTCACGGCTTCGAATTTGGGATGGGTGCGGCCGCACTCACATTTTCGCTCCCACCACACCGAAGAGAGGTCACGGCTTCGATATCTGATCATACCGGTCCCCTCCGCCGAGATCCAGGTCCAAACAAGCTCGCCGGGCTCGCGCTCGTCCACCCACTCGCCAGTCTTCGGGTCGATACATTCCAGGATGAACGCGTCGGACCAGGTATGCATACCGTCGCGAACCGTGCATTCACAGCCCTGGCCGGGTCCGAGAAATTCGGTCATGCCATATTCATCATATGCAGTGATCCCGAACAATTTCTCGATGTTTTTACGGGTCGACCTCGACCACGGCTCGGCACCGAACAGCCCCACCCTGAGTTTGGATTTACGTGCGAGGTTGATACCGTCCTCCATCGCTTTCTGCCCCATGAAGATCGCATAGGAGGGTGTCATACAAATTCCGGTCACCCCAAAATCCAAGATCAGCTGGATCTGGCGCGCGGTCTCGCCGGTGCCCTTTGGGATCACCATACACCCCATTTTTAACGCGCCGTAATGGAACCCGAAACCGCCGGTCGGCAACCCGTATCCATACGAGTTCATAAGCACGTCGCCAGGCCTGAGCTCGCACATCCAAAGCTCGCGGGCGTTCAATTCCGCCCATTGATCCAGGTCGTTACGAGTCGCGAAACAAGGGGTGGGCTTGCCAGTGGTGCCTGAGGTTGTATGCATTTCGAGGATCTGGTTGTGGGGTACGAGTGCGGTGCCATATGGATACGCTTTACGAACGGTTTTCTTCTCCAGAAACGGTAATTTACGGATATCTTCCAATCTCTTAATATCGCCAGGCTTTAGTCCTCTGGATTTGTATAGATCGTGATAGAATTTGTTGTTATCATAGGCTTTTTTAACAATATGTTTTAACTTTTTCAATTGTAATTTCTGGAGCTCGGGCTTTGGCATGGTCTCGAGCTTCTTGTTCCAGAACTTGCTCTTCGCCATTATCACCACACTTTATGGATTAATATTTGTGTACTTAAGGTTTGCTTTTAGGACAAAACTTTTTTGAAAAATTATTCCTCGCCCTTAAGGGCGAGGCCTTTTGTCTTTAATCAGTTAAAACGTCAAATATCTGACCCTTTTTTTATAGGTATAAACTCCTTGGTCTAAAGACCAAGGCTTCTAAGCATTATATCAATATATTGATATTTGAATTCTAGACATTGCCAAAGACCGCATAAAAGACAATACAGCAAAAACCTTTTATTGTATATTTCAGTTTACAAGCCTAATCATATTAAAGGGGAGGGCTATTATAATGGCCGAAAGTTCAAATGACATCAATTCAGGCAGAAAGAACTGGGAAGAACAAACTCTTAAGAAAGTTCTGGAGAAATTTCCCGAATTAAAAGACGAGTTCAGATCAATTTCAGATGCACCAATAAATAGAATATATACACCATTAGATATTGATAATTTCAATTATCTGAACGACCTGAGCTTCCCCGGCGAGTTTCCATTTACGCGCGGTGTGCAGCCAACAATGTACCGCGGGCGGCTCTGGACCATGCGTCAATACTCAGGTTTCGGCACCGCCGAAGAGTCCAACACGCGCTATAAATATCTGTTAGAGCACGGCGGGAGCGGTCTGAGCGTCGCGTTCGATCTCCCGACCCAGATGGGTTACGATTCCGACCATCCGATGGCAATGGGCGAAGTAGGTAAATGCGGCGTTGCGATCGATTCGCTCAAAGATATGGAGATACTGTTCGACGGCATCCCCCTGGGAAAGGTTAGTACCTCAATGACGATCAACGCACCCGCCGCCATTCTTATGGCAATGTATATCGCAGTTGGCGAACAGCAAGGCGTGACACCCGACAAGCTCCGCGGCACTATCCAAAATGATATCTTAAAGGAATATATTGCCCGTGGCACTTACATCTATCCCCCCGAACCTTCCATGAGATTGATCACCGATACCTTCGAGTACTGCTCACAGCACCTGCCGCGCTGGAACACCATCAGTATCAGCGGCTACCACATCCGCGAAGCCGGCTCGACAGCGGTGCAGGAGGTGGCCTTTACGATCATGGATGGCATAACTTATGTCGATGCCGCAATTAACAAAGGCCTGAATGTGGACGATTTCGCGCCGCGACTGGCGTTCTTCTTCAATTCCCATATCGATTTTTTCGAAGAGGTGGCGAAGTTTAGGGCTGCACGAAGGCTCTGGGCGCGATTGATGAAGGAGCGTTTCGGTGCCAAGAACCCCAATTCGTGGAGGCTGCGGTTCCATACCCAGACTGCAGGGTGCTCGCTCACCGCCCAGCAATCCGAAAATAATATTGTCAGGGTAACACTTCAAGCGTTGGCCGGTGTGCTCGGCGGTACCCAATCCCTGCATACCAACTCTATGGACGAAGCTTTAGCACTACCCTCCGAAAAAGCTGTGAGAATTGCACTGCGCACCCAACAGATAATAGCACATGAAAGCGGTGCAGTCAACACCCTCGACCCGCTTGGCGGCTCTTATTTCGTCGAAGCGTTGACCACCCAGATCGAGCAGCAGGCGCTGGAATATATCGACAGGATCGAAGGGATGGGCGGGATGTTGAACGCCATTGATCAGGGTTGGGTCCAGCGCGAGATCCATGATAGTGCCTACACCTACCAGAAAGAGATCGAAGCCGATGATAGGGTGATCGTTGGGGTGAACGAGTTCAAGATCGATGAAACTACCAAAGTTGATATACTAAAAGTCCCGCCGGAACTCGAGCAGAAACAGCTTGATAAGATCACGCGCCTAAAAAATGGACGGGATGATGCCAAAGTACAAGAAACCCTTGAAAAGCTCAGAAATACCGCACAGAGCGACGCGAATCTCATGCCGGTAATTCTGGAGGCAGTCAAAGCCTATGCGACCTTGGGCGAGATCTGTAATGTGTTCAGGGACGAGTTTGGGGTGTATAAGGCGCCCGATATTTTTTAATGACTTCTTAAGGTTACGAAGTTCGGTTAATGTGACCAAATATTGCCAATAATAGTTTGTAGTTTTCAGTTTTTGGTTTGTAGTTTGCCACAATTTTGGGGGGGGGGGACTACAAACTGTAAACCACACACTGTAAACTTATTGAAAAAGAAAACAGCTAAAGCGAAAAAGTAGTAAAAAAAGGGATGTCTTAATAGATTATACATTTTAAGCAATCGTGGAATCGGAATTAATATAATTAAATTCTAAGTTAAAAAATTTTCAATATAGTAAAATATTAATATCATAATCAGTATATAATCATATAATGTTGTCTCAAGTCGAGATAACGACTAAAATTAATAAAGTTAGTTAGTTGAAATTAATAGATAATTTATAACATACAAGGACAATAAAAAAAACTGTTAAAAAAGACTTTTAGCAGTTAAAAAATTGAAATAAATTTGAAATCCAATTTATTATGAAATCCAATTTACATTTATCAATTTACAATGTGAAAGTGACAAGTCGCAGTTAAAAAAGTAATTTCTTCGTGTTACTATCCCATGATGGCTCATGCTTGTCACTTCTTAATGCTGTCATGGGAGGTACGAGTGACATGAACGATAAAAACGAGATAGATAAGAAAAAACTCAGTGTCGAAGGATTAAAAGCCTTCAATGCAATACTTATAATTCTAGCTTCAATAACTGGCACTCTATTATATAGTTCTCAATTTTATATTTTTTTACTGATTCCAGCATTTTTCTTTTTAATTATTCTATTATTTTTCATTCATTTTCAATTTCGTATATATCGTAACCTCCAGAGGGCGATTGGGTTTGTATGAAATTAATCGTGGAATCAGACTCATAGAAAATCTTCTTTTTTAAAATAATAATTCCAGCGTTGTCATTCGATATTCCATATTCATTTTATAATTTTCATCTGCGTCATTTATTTGGGATTTACAACTAGGGCAATTAATAGGGAAATTATCAGGATGGACATATATAAATTCTAATTTACATTTAATGTTAGGGCAACTCACACCGACCATATTAAAATTTTTTAAACCATTTACAGTTTCAATTTTTAAAAAATTCCTGATTAAGTTTCTGTACCTTTTGTCATCGGGATAATACTTGAAAAAGAAAGATGCATAAGGTACTGCGAAGTTAATATATTCATCAAATGGTTCAAAAACCATAACTGGACAAATTGTAGTTTTATTTGAAGCTAATCCTATTTCAAAACTTACCCAATTTGCTGTATGTAAATATTTTGGTTCTGTTAATGCAGAACTTAATAAAACAAACAATCTGGCTGAATTGTTAATTTCTTTTTTAATATCACTGTATGGAGGCGTCTTAATATTTTCTAGTTCCATAAAAATTGGTTTATAATCAACTTCTCTACTGAGAAAAATATCTTTAAAAAATTCTAAGTTTTTATCATCTTTACTGCAAGATATAAATATTCTTTTTTCCTTTTGTTTAACCATATCTTTTCACCTGCAATAATCCCACCAAACAGGCCATAATTGTTTTTCATAGTTAAGAATTTTACTGAGCATAAACTATTTAATCCTGAACATAATAAGGCTAAAAAAGGGGATGTTGTTGTCTGATAAGGATTCCTTACTAAAAGAATACGAACAGGTATTTGAAGATTATAGAATGAGGGCTACGGTAGACTGGCAAATAATCTCTCTTTATTTAGCCCTTACTGGCGCACTCTTATTTATCTTTGATAAAAAGCCTGAAGTTGGAATTATTGGTATTATATCTACTTTATGCTTTTTTAGATTGTTATATGGTGAAAGAAAATATTGGGCTGCGGATATGGAACGATTAAAAGAATTAGAATTTATTTTGGAAATTACTGATAAGAAGTGGCTATTTAAAAATAAAAAGAAAAAAGAAAATATAAAAATAGAAGATTGGGGATACAGAGGAAGGATTGGGGAACATCTTAATTTGATGAAAAAAGATGGCGATAAAGTAAAAATTACAAGTGGTTTTATCTGGTATATT
>CBDVCJ010000053.1:0-17734 GCA_965372445.1 uncultured Thermoplasmata archaeon
GAAGCAAGTTGCCGCAGCCGTAAAAAAGCCGAAGGGTTTTTTAGGGCGAGGTAATGAACGAAGTTCATGACCGCAGTCCCGAATATCGAATCCCGATTTAAATAAACTTTGCAGGGTCGGGGATGAGCGACAACGGTTCTTGGCTAAGGACGGGATGATTTTTCAATAACTTTATATCCGATTATGTGCATACACATATTACACAGGTGATATTTTGGTAAATATGACTTTATCTATTCCTAAGGAATTAAAAGACCAAATGGATCAATTCCCCGAAATTAATTGGTCTGAAGTGGCAAGATCTGCTATTAAAGAAAAAGTAGCTGATTTAACTCTATTAAAAGAATTTACTTCAAAAAGCGAATTAACAGAAGAAGATGCCTTAGAACTTGGAAGAAAGGTAAACAAAGCTTTAGCTAAAAGATATAGAAGGAATGCTTAGTGGATTTGATTATGGATGCTAACATTTTGTTTGCCGCACTTATTAAAGACAGTATAACAGCCAAACTTATTTTTGTTGATAAATTAAATCTATATTCACCTGAATTTATATTGGATGAAGTTAAAAAACACAAGAGTTATTTATTGAACAAAACGCATCGAACTGAAGACGAATTTAATTTAATTTTATTAATTATTGCCAGTAGAATTAATTTTATTCCAATAGAAAATACCATACCTTACCTAAAAGAAGCAGACAAAATATCACCTGATTTAGATGATTCAATTTATTTTGCAGCAGCTTTGAATATGGATATACCAATATGGTCAAATGATAAAAGATTGAAAGATCAAAATGTTATCAAGATCTACACGACTACAGATTTATATGGAAAATTTAAATCGGATATTGACTAAGTACCGTCCGTCAGTTGGTGTTGGAGTAGCAAATGTAGGGTGCAACCCACCGTGCTTAACAACATGGCAATATGGGTGGCGTGGCGCAAAGTTTATTTAAATATAAATCCCTAATAATTTAGGTACGATTCCCAATTCCCCATCTTTGAAGAAACCGAAGGGTTCTTTAAAGCGAGGCAACT
This sequence comes from uncultured Thermoplasmata archaeon, assembly GCA_965372445.1. Lineage (GTDB taxonomy): Archaea > Thermoplasmatota > Penumbrarchaeia > JAEHCK01 > CBDVCJ01 > CBDVCJ01. The sequence goes on from CBDVCJ010000053.1 coordinate 1,041, forward strand.
TGGCGTAGCAAGTTGCCGCAGTCCCGTTTAAAAAACTTTGCAGGGTCGGGGCTAGGAGGGAGGTATACCGAGTGGAAAAGAGTGATTATAAAATACCGATTTTCATTGCAATAATAATTAATATATTAGTATTCATTTTTCTAGGAATTAATTTTGTGAATTCAAATGTCCTTGCTTCAACTAATATAAATGGAAAATTTATTTCAATAAATCATATACAAATGTTTCACGCATCATTTTTGGCAATAATTTTTTCAGGGTTAGCCATAATATTATCTTTATATTCATTTGAAATTAAAAAAGAAAATAAACTTGGTTTTGTTGGATTAATTATCTCAATAGCAGTATATATCTATTCGTGGTCAATATTTATTGAAAAATATTATATTCTCACCGATATTTTATTCTCTTAGAATATACAATTAACGAGGTATACCGACCGACAGGCGCGTCTTTCAATGAATAATTGAGCTAATTTTAATTATTAAATCTCATAAAACTTATATGTAGGGTATAACATACCTAATATGTGAACACAAAATTACTCTTTCATGAAAAAAGAATAACTCCAGAAGGAGACATAATAGAAATCAAAATTTGGAAGGTACCAATCGATAACGATTTCAAAGATGGTATCAAATATTCACTTACCTACATTCATAATGACAAAAGAATATTTGGATATGATAATGAAAGAGGAAAAGGGCATCATGAACATAGAAATAATAAAGAAAAGAAAATCAATTTCACAACATGGGAAGAACTACTAATTGAATTTCAAAATAAGCTTATTGAATTAAAAGGTGAATTATATGGCAATGAAAGTAAAAAACATTGATATTGTAATAGAATCTGAAGAAGAATTTTATAAACGTGCAAAAAATGCTTTTTCAGACTTAGATAAAAGAAAGTTTCCTACTAAATTCCAAGAACGACTTTCTTTCGAAAGTCTTGATGCATTACGTAAAGTTCTTACTAAACAAAGATTAAAATTACTTCATACAATTAAACATAAACAACCAAAATCAATATATGAACTAGCTAAGATTACAAAAAGAGACATGAAGAATATTCGTGACGATCTATCAAAACTTGAATCACTTGGTTTAATTGAATTAATTAAAGATACCAAACATTCAAGAGAACCATTGATTCCAATAGTTAAATTTGACAAATTACAAGTGGGGATAGAAATTTAATAACAATCGGGGGGAAATAAAAAACATCTCGTCCTTCGACGCAGACGAGCCGGTTAAGCAACCAATGTCGCGGTTACGAGCTTAACCCCGTGGAGGCCCCGCTCTGACCAAAGCGACGGGCTTTGGGAGGGGTTGCGAGCGTAGCGAGCAATCCACACTCTAAAATGTAATGACAGTGCTGGACGGGGTCGCAAAACCTTTATGTTCGAAGAGCAATAATGTTTGCAGGGCCGGGGCTTAGGCGAAAGCGAATATAGCCAAAGGGATGCACTAATTCTGGTGGGGCAAATGAAAATATTTATAATTGATATAATCTATAGTCATATACAATAACATATAAATGGGATTGATATGAATTTTAAAGTCAAAATTGAACAAGATGAAGATGGCTGGTATGTGGCAACCGTCCCTTCATTGCCAGGTTGCATTTCTCAGGGAAAAACTGAGAAAGAAGCTATTAAAAACATTAAAGAAGCTATTGAACTTCACGTTAGCTCTTTAGCTGAAGATGGCATTCCATTGAAACAAAATAAGAAAATCAAAGAGACTTTGGTAGCTGTGGAAGTATGACAAAATTACCTGTAATATCTGGTAAAAAGCTGATTAAAGCTCTTTCTAAAATTGGTTATTATGTTCGAGATCAAAAAGGAAGCCATATTCATTTAAGACATCCTATTAGAAGACCTTTGACAGTACCAGCTCATAAAACCATAGCAAGGGGGACTTTAAAAGAAATTTTAAAAGGCGCAGAAATATCAGTTGATGAATTATTAGAATTGTTATAATATTTTAATAATCATAGGTGGGATAAAAAAGTTTGGGATTAGCATACCGACCTTGGTCAAAGCTTCCGCCCGGCAATGAACCGTCATTTCGGGAATGGCATTTCCCCTGTGGAAGCGCCGCTTCGTAACAAGTGTCACAAAGCTTATTAAAAAATAAAATCCTAAAGCCTTAGTAACGAATCCCGATTTAAATACGCGTTATAGCGCCGGTATTCTATAAAACATGCCTCGCCACGATCTCCTTGACCGCCTTCACCGCCTTCGAATCCCCCGGCAGCTCCAGCAGCGGTTTCTGCTCGCCCGTGAACTCCATGACCTGCTCGTCATACGGCACAAGCTCCACATTCTCGAACCCAAGCTCAGCGACCAGCTTTGTCAACTGTTCCGCCAGTTCGCCCGGCAGCCTGTTGATTATCAAAACCACTTTCTTAAATTCCAGCTCTAACTCCACCGCAAGCTTAACGATCCGATCTGCGGTCTGAATGCTGATCTTGGTCGGCTCCGAGATGATGAACAGCACATCCATCGCCTTGGTCGTCCTGCGGCTGAGGTGCTCCATGCCGGCCTCATTATCGATCACCACATATTGGTATTTATCAGATAGATTATCGATATAGGTTCGGAGCAGATTATTTACATAACAATAACAGCCCGGCCCTTCCTGGCGGCCCATGGTCAACATATCGAATTTCTCACCCTCCGTGATCGCCAACTGAAGTTGATAGTCGATATATTCCTGCTTCGACATCCCGGGCGGGAGATCGTCCCGCTCACGCTGCAGGTTCTCGCGCAACCCGCCGATCGTTTGCTCGACCGGTACATCCAAACATTCGTTCAGGCACGAGTTCGGGTCTGCGTCAATTGCAAGAACTACATTTTGTCGTTGCTCGATCAGAGATTTTATTACCAATGATGTGAACGTCGTTTTGCCGACGCCGCCTTTGCCGGTTATCGATATTATTGATGTCATCTTTATGCCTCATTATTGCTCAATAAGTGTTATTAGCAAAATTCCAAGATACAAGAACCAAATCCCAAACAAATTCCAATTTTTAATGGTCCAAATTCCAAATACGTGTTTGGTCGGTTGGAGTTTGGAACTTGTTTGGCTCTTGGAGCTTGGTTCTTGGAATTTAATAAGCTTCAAGCAGGAGAAAATTGCTATTTTAACATAAAATTAACTTAGCAATTTTTTCGCCGATGGAAATAATTCTACATTCGTATGCGGTAAGAACAGTGCGGAGGTGAATTCATTGAAAAATTCGTTGCTCACACTGAGCTCGATATATGTCATTTTACTATAGATATCCTCAGCCTTTTGTCTTAATTCTTCCGAGATGAGCGTCAAGCCCGCCCCAGCTAGTGAACCGTTGCCGATGAATACGAACTTCTCTAAAGGCACATCTGGTAATAGCCCGATCAATATAGCCTTTTGGGTGTTGATATAGTTGCCGAAACCGCCGGCGATATAGATCCTTTCCAGATCGTCAAAGGTAAAGTCCATATCCTTTAACAAAAGTGAACATGCGGCATATAATGCAGCTTTGGTGCGAATAATGTTCTTGATATCCACATTGGTTATGACAATATCGCTTTTCTTCTCGAAATCGGTCTCTTCTGACCATGCGACCACGAACTCTTTGCCTTCGTCACCGTCACGGATACGAGCGTTATCTTTTGCAACGAGCGCACCGATGCGATCGATACAGCCGTGGATGAAAAGCTCGGCAATAAGATCGATCAGCCCCGAGCCGCAAATGCCTTTGGGCTTGAGCCCGCCGATGGTTTGATATTTTACGGTGCAATCTTTCGTAAGTGCGACCTTTTCGATCGCGCCCGCAGCCGCACGCATACCATATTCGACCTCACCGCCTTCGAACGCAGGGCCCGCGGAGCACGAGCACGCAGTCAGCCAGTTATTGTTGCCCAAAACCACCTCGCCGTTCGTCCCGACATCGATCAAAAGCGCCAACTCCGATTTCTTATACATTTCAGAGGCAAGAATATCTGCGGTAATATCACCGCCTACATATCCGCTGCGGCTGGGCATGCAATAAATATAAGCCTCGGGATTGACCTGTATCCTGAGCTCTTGAGCTTTGATATACGGAATAATATTTGCGGTTGGGATATAAGGCTCGCGTCTTATACTATTGGGCGCGAGCCCGAGGAAAAGGTGGGTCATAACGGTATTACCTGCGGTATTTACCCATGATATTTTATTGCGATCGATATTTGGGAATTCGGTGATCAAGTAGTTAATGGTCTCGATTATAAGCTCATTTAGCTTGGTCAGGCCTTCGTCATTTTCCTCGGCATATAATATACGCGTGAGCACATCTTCGCCGCACACGATCTGCTTGTTATAGTTAGAACTTGTATCTAATATCGTACCGTCGTTTAGATCAATTAAATTCGCCACCACAGTTGTTGTACCAATATCAATTGCCACCCCCAAATTGCTCGCGGTGGTATCGCCCGGCTCGATCAATACGATCTCGTGAATGTCATTAATATTGGCGACCGTCACGGTAACCTCCCAATTGCTGGCGCGGAGCACGGCCGAAAGCTCGCGAAGAAGCTCGAGCGAGATCTCGAGGCTCGATAATTGAAAGGCGGTTGCTAATGCGGTCTTTAACCTGCTGAGATCCGAACGGTTATCCTGAAGGGTTGGTGCTGAGAGTTTAACAAAATATTTTGTCACGCCCGGATCTAAATGTTCAACCTTTATTGACGGCATTGTCTCCAGGATCTGGCAGACCGCAGCGCGCGTCACCTTCGGGATATAGACCTCAAGATCGCTTTTCGGGGTGGTCAAACATGCCAGCACATAATCATCATCACATTCGCTATTGTCCAATAATTCTGTTGTAACGGTCTGAAACTCACCGGCAGTGACCTGGACCTTACATTTACCGCATTTGCCCTCGCCGCCGCAGACCGAGTTGATGAAGACATTGGCATGGATCGCGGCCTCGAGGATGGTCTGGCCTTTGGAGATTGTGATCTTTTGGCCGTCCGGTTGAAATTTCACAGTGAACTTTTTCACCATTTAATTGCTTCCTTAAAGTAGTCAGACACGAGATAAAATCGATTGTATAAACGGTTTATGGTATTGTTAACTTTATGTCATTGGAAAGGCGAAAAGCAAAAGGCGGTAGGCGAAAGCAATAATTGAAAAATAATATGTAAAAAGCGATTAACAAAGCCAAAGGATACGTTAACATATGATTTTTCATCCTTTGCTCTCGCCTTTCCGAAGGAAATTTCTAATCCACGGTGGCAACGAAGCCTAAACCATATTGTAATGTTAACTTAGCCATGGCTAAGAAGTACTATCTATGGCAAAAAAATGATAACATACGCAACCTGTCAAACGGTTGAGCCATCGCTATAATGTGGCTTTAACTGTTAGTAACTGCGGGCTGAATACCTCGGCCTTATCCACAGTAGCAAGTACTTGCCGAAGCGTTCCTTGCCACATTAACGTGGAAAGGTGGATCCTCGGTACTTACACCCCAGCTCTATCAAACCTGTCTTTTACAGGGGTTATAAGGTGCTTCGTTTCAGGGTCGGTTTCGAGCTTAGATGCTTTCAGCTCTTATCCGTTACAGCGTGGCTGCCCAGCAGTGCCTTACCAGACAACTGGTAGACTAGCGGCTGCGAACCCCAGTTCCTCTCGTACTATGGGGTCCTTCCCCTCAAGCACCAAAACACATCCAGCAGAGAGCAACACACCTGTCTCACGACGGTGTAAACCCATCTCACGATCCCTTTTAATGGGCGAACAACCCCACCCTTGGCAGCTGCTGCACTGCCAGGATAGAGAGAGACGACATCGAAGTAGCAAGCCTTCAGGTCGATATGAGCTCTTGCTGAAGACAACTCAGTTATCCCCGGGGTAACTTTTCTGTTATCATTAGCCCCCACTAAGAAGGCATAATGGTTCGCTAGGCCCTACTTTCGTATCGTGGTCTGTTATTGGGCCAAACCACGTCAAGCCGGCTTTTACCCTTGCATTCATCGGTAGATTTCTGACCTACCTGAGCCGACCTTTGGGCGCCCTTGATATCTTTTCAAGGGCGTGGCGCCCCACCCAAACTGCCCACCTATCGGTGTCCTCCCGGAGGAGTGAGTGATACAATATAAGAGGGGCGGTGTCTCATCGTTGACTATCCTTGAACTGGCGTCCAAGGAATCAAACATCTCCCGCCTACCCTGCACATCAAAGACTGCATCACAGCAACAGGTTGCAGTAAAGCTCCACGGGGTCTTCGCTTCCTGCTGGAAGGTACTGGACTGTTCGCCAGTAAGTCAATTTCACCGGGTTTCAAGCGGGGACAGTAGGGCTCTCGTTGGGCCATTCATGCAAGCCGCCAATTAAGCGGCAAGGTATTACGCTACCTTAAGAGGGTCATAGTTACCCCCGCTGTTTAGTGGTCCTTCGTTCCGTTGTACCGGAGGTTCAGATACCACCACTGAGCAGGATTCAGCGACAATACAAATCCTTTCGAACTAGCTGTCACCTATGTTTTTATTAAACAGTCGGAGCCCCCTAGTCACTGAGACCAATTATTTCCATAATTGGCACCCCTTCTACCAAAGGTACAGGGCTAATTTGCCGAATTCCCTCGCTTGAATTACACCGAGACGCCTTGGGCTACTCACCCAGGGGCACCTGTGTCAGTTCTCGGTACGAACACGATATACGACCTCAATCGGATTTTCAATGGCACCTGGATTCAGCAGAAACGGACACAATTATCCGTTCACTCACGCATTCGTTCATTTCTCACCATTACGGTTCTCCACAAACTTCAACGTTTGGACACTCAGGTTATAAGCGCTCTACCTATCCGGATGCGTCTCCCATTGAGCAAAATATACAGTGGTGCAGGAATATTAACCTGCTTCCCTTTCGACAATTTCGGTTAAGAATTGCCTTAGGATCGACTAACCCTCGACTGATCAACATTGTCGAGGAACCCTAGCCCCTACGGCGGAACGGATTCTTACCGTTCTACGCTACTACTTTTGCCAGAATTCTTATTCGTATGCGGTCCACTTGACTTCACAGCCAAGCTTCTGCCCACACACGACACCTCCCTACCAAATCTCCCTAAGGAGTTCTAAAGTATCGGTGACCGACTTTAGCCCCGTCCATTTTCGAGGCCCGCAATCTTGACTGGTGATCTGTTACGAACTCTTTAAAGGATGGCTGCCTCTAAGCCCACCTCCCAGTTGTCTAAGAAAACGGACGCTCTTTGGCTTTAACACTTAGTCGGTACTTTGGGACCTTAACTCTAGGCTGGGTTGTTCCCCTTTCGGACATCAAGCTTACCCCAGATGCCCTAACTCCCAGGATCTATAGCGACTACACATTTGGAGTTTAACAAAATACCGAGGACTTTCGCCCCCTAAGTATTTAATTAGTGCTCTACCGTATAGTCTACTTACCCTGAGGTCTACCTGCGGGTAGTCTCGGGAGGAACCAGCTATTGCCAGTCTAGATTGACCTTTCATCCCTATGCACAGGTCATCCGAACGATTTGCACGTCAGAAACGGTGCGGTCCTCCATCTCCCTTTCGGGAGACTTCAACCTGCCCACGCATAGATCGACTGGCTTCGGGTATCCCACTAATGACTCCAGGCGAGCACACCTTGTCCCTCACACCGCGAAGGTGCTGCGGACTATTGGTTTCCCTACGGCTTCATGCCTACGCATTTAACCTCGCCATTAATCGGAACTCTCTGGCCCGTTATTCGAAACGGATAATACAACACTGGTCCACACTCTAAGAGTGCTTCGTCCCTTAAATGCTGTATAAGTCTGTTACCATCTGGTTTCAGGCTCTTTGCACCTCCCGTCAAGGATACTTTTCAACATTCACTCACGCTACTAGTGCACTATCGGACTCGGTACGTATTTAAAGTTGGAAGTTAGTGACTCCCATTCACGCATGAATTCCAACACACGCTACTCAAGATACCCTAAAATCTTCTTCTAGCTTACTTCTACAGGGCTATCACCCTCTACGGCGCTGCTTTCCAGCAGACTTCGAATTTGCTAGGTCAGAAGTAAAAGGGTCTACAACTCCACATCTCCTATATATTTCTAAATAGGATTCGGTTTGCCTTATGCCGCGTTCGATCGCCTTTACTAACGGCATCTCTATTGATTTCTTTTCCTGAGGGTACTAAGATGTTTCAATTCCCCCCGTTCCCAATCCTTACGGATTGCCCGAAGGCAGGAAGTCCCATTCGGTCACCTTTGGATCAACGGCTCCATGCGCCTACCCAAAGTGATTTCGCAGCTTGGCGCGACCTTCCTCGGCGCCCGAGCCAAGCCATTCCCCAGATGGCGTATAAACCACAAGCATTGACTCAACAAACGTCCAGGTTGCGTATGGATCGGTAATCATCGGAGATAAACCTAAGTAGACTATTGTTTTGTCTCCTATACCCTTCCCCAATAAATTGAAAATTTAGTGGGTGCATAAGTTAAACTAACAATGAGCTCTAAGGGATTAAAATTATTACCCCTAAGATACCATACGAGATCTCAAATATATCTTATGGTATTGATAGTTATGTTACTTTATATATTTTAAGCTTTGCGTTTCAAATTACACTCTTATTATACCGTTTTTCAGCCAATATTATTATAGTCATAAGTTTATATCTAGCAGCCTTTGGATAATATAATTTAGCGCTTTACATTTAGGATGTAGGATGAAAGGCAAAATGGGGTTAATGTCTAAAGTCAAAGATCCAAGGTCAAAGGTCTTCCTCGGGAATCGGGAATGGTTAGCAACTTTACGATTCCTGCGGTAATTTTCGGAGAAAATTACCTCCACTTTTATAAATCCCTTCGAGCTTTCTAAAAGTGGGGAAATGGGAATCGGCCGCCCTCACCCCTTAATTTAACACGAAGGACACGAAAAACACGAAATTTAGTAACTGAAAAAAAATTCTTTCGTGTTTTCGCGCTTTCGCGTTAAAATTGGGGTGGTGGGTTGTCGAATCCCGAGTCACATAGGGAGTCCTGAGCCCTAACTCCTGACTCCTGACTCCTCAATCCTCCATCTTCCAACCTTTAAAACTCAATAAGTGATCAACCATGATACATCGCGTCAAACTCAAACACACCAAAACTCAAGTCTTAGAGCTGCTCGACCCTATTATCAAACAGTGGTTCGACAATAAGTTCGAAGACCTCACACCCTCACAAGCTTATGCTATACCCTTAATACACCATAACCAAAACGTTCTGGTGGCTTCTCCTACCGGCTCGGGCAAAACTCTTACCGCGTTCCTCTCGATCATCAACGAACTTTTCTTGCTGGGAAAAAAGGACAAGCTCGAAAATAAGGTATATTGCGTATATATCTCGCCTCTGAAAGCGCTGGCGAACGATATCGAGCGTAACTTGAATGCGCCGCTGCGCGAGATCTATACTCTTGCAGCCGAGAAAGGCATTACACTACCGCAAATTCGGGTTGGAGTGCGTTCCGGCGATACTAGCGCTTATGATAAACAGAAAATGAACGTAAAAGCGCCGCATATTTTGATCACAACCCCTGAAACACTGGCGATTGTACTGTCGACCAAGAAATTCAGTGAGAAGCTCAGGGATACAAGCTATGTCATTATAGACGAGATTCACGAGATCTGCAGCTCGAAACGCGGTGTGCATCTGTCACTATCACTTGAAAGGTTACAGTACCAGGTCACAAATAATGGAAATATTGAACACCCCGAGAAAACAATAAATAACACGCGGGAATTCATCCGGATCGGGCTATCTGCGACACAGGCGCCGATCAATGAAATTGCTAAGTTTCTGGGGGGTTATAACGGCTCGAAGCTGCGAGATGTCAATATCATCGAAGTTCCCGCTACCAAGAAATTGGATTTGAAAGTGTTCTGCCCGGTCCAGGATATGAACTTGGTGCCTTTCGAGATCGTGAATGCTAAAATGTATACGCTTCTGCAGCAAATGATCGTCAACCACCGTACAACCCTGGTTTTTACCAACACCCGCTCTGGGACCGAGGCTGTGGTTTATAAGCTTCAGGAACAAGGGCTGGATAAGATCGCGGCACATCACGGCAGTTTGAGCAAAGAGATCCGGCTTGAGGTCGAAGATAAACTCAAGAACGGCGAGCTTGATGCAACGATCTGCAGCACATCTCTGGAACTCGGCATCGATATCGGGTATATCGACCTGGTATGCCAGATCGGCTCGCCGAAATCCATTGCCAAAGGCCTGCAGAGGATCGGGCGTGCTGGGCACGCACTTCACGAAATTTCCAAAGGGCGAATTATAGTGTTCGACCGTGACGATCTCGTCGAATGTGCGGTGCTTGTGAAAAATGCGTACGATGGCAATATTGACCGTATAAGAATACTCAAAAATTCGCTGGATGTACTTGCGCAATCTTTGATAGGGATGAGTATCGAGCGCCGCTGGGATGTGAACGAAGCATATTCAATTGTGAAAAATTCGTATTGTTATCACGGATTGCCGAAACAGCAGTATCTAAAAGTTTTGAATTATATCGGCGGCAAACACAGCTTGGAAGACCGGGGCGTGTACGGCAAGGTGCGCTACTATCCCGAAGACCAGCGGTTCGGTATCCGAAAGGGTTCGAGGCTGATCTATAACCTCAATCTTGGCACTATCCCTCAGGAGGCCAGTTATAAGGTTATGCTGTTAGGGTCTGGGTTATATGTTGGCACGCTCTCCGAAAAATTTGTGGAAAGGCTGACGAAACAGGATGTATTCATTTTAGGCGGTAAATCGTATGAATATGTACAAGCTAAAGGTATGATGGTGTACGTGCGTGATGCACATGGAAAAAAACCGACGGTGCCCTCGTGGACGGGCGAAATGCTGCCGCGATCGTTCGATCTGTCGCGTGAGATCGGGAAATTTAGAGAATTAATTACACAAAAGATACAGGTCCATCATAAGAACTTGAAAGCTGTTGAGCGTTGGTTAGTGGATAATTATTATCTGGATGAAGGTTCGGCGAAGAGTATTGTGAATTATTTTGAAGAGCAGATACGAATGGTGCACGATGTGCCTACGAACAGACAATTGCTCATTGAAGGCTATATTGATGGTAGAGGTCATACCAATATTATTTTCCATTACTGTTTTGGGCGCAGGGTGAATGATGCGCTCTCGCGTGCATATGCATATGAACTATCTAAGAAGTACAGATCTACTGTTAGAATATCACTTACAGACGATAATTTTATGCTGACAGTCCCCAAACGCGTAAAACTCAAGGGCCTGGAGGATTTGGTCACCACCGATAATTTGCAGGCCTGTCTTAAGAACGCAGTTAAATATACAGAGCTCTTCAAACAACGCTTTCGACATGTGGCGGTGCGAAGTTTCATGATTTTGAAAAATTATAAAGGTCGTGAGATCTCCATACGCAAACAGCACCGGCGTTCACAGCGTATTCTGGATGTGTTGCACGAACTGGAGGATTTTCCGGTGGTTGCAGAATCCTATAACGAAATTCTGCATGATACTATGGATATCGATAATGCTATTGAAGTAATAAAAGGGATCGAGAATGGCGAGACCACGATCGTATATTCAGATTATTCCAATACCCCGACACCCTTCGCCCATAATGTGATACTCATGGGTATTTCCGATATCATTCTCATGGAGGACCGGAGCGCGCTGCTGAGACAGCTCCATAAAAAAGTGCTGGAGAAGGTCTTCACCAAAAAGGAATTGGAATCCTCGAAATTCGAGTTGAAGCTGGTTGAGAAATATTATAACCTTAAAAAACCGGCGATAAAAACCAAAGAAGGTATTCTTGAAGTATTGAAAAAGATCGGGCCATTGCGGCTTTTTGTGGAGAAAGGGGTTAATATTTTTAATTATGTCGATAAGGCAGGTCAAGATACCGGCCAAGCGCCATCCCGGGAAACGATCCATCAGTGGTGTCGGGAATTGATCAATGAAGAAAAGATCACGTCGGTTTGGCGCGAGGGGCTGTTCTGGATACCGCAGGATGAACTTGGGATGTATTTAAAAGTGTATTTTAAAGCCCCACGGAGTCTTGAAAAGCTGGATAGGAAAATTATTGGCATGCTAAAACGCGGTCAAGATCCCGCACGAACTTCGGAACTGATAAATAGATTGGAGCTGCCACGGACTAAGGTATTGGAAATATTGCGCGAGCTTGAAAAACGGCTGCTGATATACCGTAAAAGAGTCGGGGTCACGGCCGATACCGAGGACCTAAAAACTAGTGACAGTGGCAATATTATCTGGGGCGTGCGCGAGCCTGTGGTGCCGGGTGTACAGAAAAATTTCGCAGAAGTCGTCGAGGATATGATCAAGCAATATCTAGAGCATAATCCACCCGCAACTGTAACTGAGATCGCATATGATCTAAAATTGGAAGAAAAACTGATCAAACAACTACTTACAGCTCTTGAAGATGCAAGAATCGTTTCTGCTGGGAATTTCGTGATTGGTAAGGACGTTCCGCAGTTCATGTTGACTAATGATATGTTGAAACTCGAGCTCGAAGCCTCCGGAAGATTGAAAGTAAAAGGTAAGAAGGCCGGACTTAAGGTATTCAATTGGGATACGGTTTTAAATTATACAGTGGACAAAGAATTCGAGCCTGTGAAGAGCATTGAAGAATATTTCGATAAATTTGGGATCGTTACAAGTCCGCGCGAGATCTTCATACGCAGTAAAAACTTTCAAATGGAAGATTGGTGGAAATTATTGAATTCGGGTAAGGTTCTGCAGGGTAGATTTGTTAGGGGCCGGGTGGGGTTTATACTTAAAAAAGATGCGAAAATGTACGTCGATGTTTACAGAACTGCCAACCTCAACCCGATCGACAGAAAGATCTTGAAGATCATAAAAAAGCACAAGAGTGCAACTCGATTCGATATCCAGGGGGAGCTAGACCTCAGAAAGATCGATATTGTGGATTCGATCGATAAACTTGATAGAAATCTCTATATCATCCGCCAAATGTCTCAAGAAGGTTACGGCACTGACGAGACTGGTGAAATTACCGCGGAGCAAGAGCCCTCACTAGGAGGCTCGGGCATGTTTAGGCGAAGGGGGATTAATAGATACATTGCGTTTAACGACCCTCGTGGCCAACCCTTTAAATATCCTAACGCTGCCACATTGAAAAATTCGATGACGAACATTATTATGCAATTTCTGAAAGGCCACACACCGGTATCTTTGCGTGACATTTTCTTATATACTGGGTTTGCTCGGGACGATATAAAACTGATCTTGGAAGAGCTCGAAGCCAAGGGCGAGATAACGAAGATCATTGCCATCTCAGAAACTTCAAATGAGATGTATGTTCTTCAAGAAGAATTGAAAAGACTATCGAAACCCCTAGCACCAGATAATAAAGTGCGGATACTTTCGTTGTTGGACCCTTTCAGCCGGAGGCTGATGGCTTCGAATCCGATGGGGGTTGGCGAAGGGTGGTTCTCGCCAGTGGTAGTGAACGGTAATATCGTTGGGATGCTGGAACTATGGAAAATGGCGGCCTGCGTTGAGATCCGCGAGCTACATGTTGATGAAAACAACCTGGAAATTCTACAAGATCTGGTTGCCGAGCTTGATAGATTTATGGAGTTCTATAATATGCAGGGGATCGATATTATCCGTATAAAACAGGTCTTTGGCATCGAAACCTCAGAACTGCTGAAGAAGCGTTCGAATGAAATGAAAGCGCTAAAAAATATTTTCTTGGATAATGGCTATCACATTATTCAAGATCGGTTTTTGGCAAAGGGCGGGTTGATACCCACTAGCTTTAATAAACGCGATATTTTAAAATATATCATGTACAAACAGCATATATTGAATTCGAATAGGTTCGAATCACCGATCGAAGCCGTGGAAACCATGGGCGGTATCGGGTCTGATTATGAATTGAAGTTAAGAGTGAACGGCAAATTCCGGGGTCTTAAAGAGCTTCAAAAGAACCACGACCTGGCCGCGGGGAGGATGGTGCCGGATTCTTATATGTATTGTACCGACTTCGATAGCCGTGTATATAAGACCGCTAAAGCGCGCGAGCTTGACGACGATATGAATTATGTGCTTGAGAATATTCCATTTAACTATGGCATCCAGCCGAAACGCCTGGTGGAACGGCTGTCGATCACCGATGAAAAGTTCGCTGAGATACGCAAGAGACTTTATAATGGCATCTTCATAATTCGCACCCCAACTAACTGGTACAAAAGAGTACCCGGAAGTTCAAAAATGTCGAAACAGGCGGCTCGCAAGTTCATACTCAAAAGGATAATAGAAAATTTCGGGATCTTCAGCGCCGAGAACCTCGCGGCATTTACGAAACATGAATTCAGGATGAGCGAACTAAGAACCATCCTGAGAACTTTCGAGCAAGAGCAATTTTTGGTTAAGGGCTATTTTGTAGAGGGTGAGGATACACTGTATTGGATGATGAAAGACGGGTTGGAACATGAGCTATCACGATTAAAGCGCCAGGGCAATTCAGAGCTGAAAAAGTTGAGGTTCGTGCTGAACCCTCAGGACCAGCTCGCACATTATCTACCAAATGAAATACGCCAGAAATTTGGCGCCGGTTCATTTTATGTGATCTTCAATGGGTTGGATATGGTTGGTGCGTTCAAGTCCAGTAAAAGAGGTAATGTGCTGGATATCAAGGAGTTCATTGGCGGCGATAGGGAATGGGATACCGTCGAGAATTTCTTGGATGAGCATGATCTGGAATTGGCGGCAAATGGCGTGGATGAGCAAAGCGAAAGCTATGATTTTTTTGAATAACTGAGATATGATTGCTAAACTTCGGGAGTATCGGGAGTGAGTCGTATGAGATGCCCAAGCCGGGAGTAACGGGAGCAACGGGAGCATCGGGGGCCATTAACCACCCCACCTCCTTTAAAACCGCTGAAGACGCTGAGGTCGCTGAATCTTTTTTAAGATTTTAAATTCAAAATCCAAGATTTAAGATGTCATCATCCTGAATCTCTAATCGTTATACAAATTAATTAATTCAGCGCATTCAGCGTACTCAGCGGTTGAAATAGTGGGGCGGAGGTTCCGGTTCCCGGGTTCCCGGTTCCCGCGCTCCCGAAGTTTGACCTATTTCCTATCACCTATATCCTACCACCTATAACCTAACGAGCCCCATAACCAAAACATATAAAAAATCGTAACAGTATATAATTAATTGTTGGGATGAAGAATATTGGGGGAACCCACCTGGATAAAAGGCTAATTTCATTTGGCATTACATGTTTGATAATATTCAGTTGTTTTATTACAGTATTTTCTATCGAATCTAAATTCGTAAATGCGGATAATATCACTATATATGTTGGTGGCATTGGGCCTGGGAATTATTCCAGTATTCAAGAGGCGATAGATAATGCTAGTGTTGGCGATACGGTCTTTGTTTATAATGAAAGTGCACCATATTATGAAAATTTAATAATAAATAAAACAATAAATTTGGCTGGTGAAGATAGAGACACTACAATTATCAACGGCGGTGGTGCAGGAGATGTAATTTATGTAGATGCAGATTGGGTGAATATCACTGGTTTCACTATGACTAACAGCGGAGGTAGTTTAAAAGCAGGTATCAAACTTAATAATACCCAAAATTGTAGGATCATTAATAATACAGTATTATTGAATGATTTATATGGTATCTATCTTCACTCATCATCCAACAATATTATAGCCCAAAATAAGGCCATTGACAATTATGTTGGTATCATTCTTCGCGAATCATCAAACAATAATGTAATAAAAGACAATGATGCATTTTCGAATGATATGGCTGGCATCTCGGTTATTTTTTCAACCAGTACAATAGTTAGTAACAATGTAATGGCAAATCATGATGGTATCTATATTTATTCAGCATCAAACAACATAATATCAGATAATAATGGATCTAACAATTGGTTCGGCATTCGCCTTTTACATTGTAGTTATAATGACGTAATAAACAACAATTTATCCTCTAACTCTTGGGCTGGAATCGGCGTTCGAGCATCACATTATAACAACATCAATAACAATAATGTCTCGAATAATAAATACGGTATCTATCTTTACCAGGCATCTTCAAACAATGTAATCTCAGGCAATAATGCATCATCGAATAATGAGTATGGCATCTATATTTACGCATCTTCATCACACAATACAATAATAGACAATAATGTATCAAACAATAACGACGGCATCTATTTTATTTCATCATCAAATAATAATATCACAAACAATAATATATCGTCGAACAATAAATACGGCATTCATCTCGAGTCATCCCCAAATAACAATATCACAAATAACAATATTTCAAATAAATACTCAGGTATCTATATTGACACATCAGATAATAATCTAATTAGAGGTAATAATTTAACGAACAATAGTGATGCCATTAATATTATTTCATCTTATTATAACAACATTACAGCCAATAATATAATATCGAACCGTTACGATGGCATATGTCTTTCGTCGTCATTCAATAATACTATAACCAATAATAATGTATCATATAATTGGGGTGGAATTTCTCTATCGGAGTCACACAATAACAGAATAATTAGCAATAACATATCATTGAATAATGGTAATGGTATTTATTTTAAGTTTTCTGGATTCAATAATATCAC